>DAHUXU010000559.1 GCA_027307005.1 Gemmatimonadota bacterium | reverse complement strand
GGCAGGAACGATTCGGGAGCGATACGGCAATCGTCGGGCGCGCGATTCAGTTGAACAACGAGCCGTACGAGGTCGTCGGCGTCATGCCAGCCGGCTTTGAGTATCCAGCCGACGCGGCGTTCTGGATACCGCTCGCGCCGGTCGGTCAATACGGGCAATACATGCAATCGCGCGGCGCGTACTGGCTAAACGTGATCGGCCGGCTCCGTGGCGGGACGACGCCAGCCGCGGCGCAGAGTGAAATGGACACCATCGCGCGGCGCCTGGCCCAGCAGTACCCAGGCACCAACGCGGATCAGGGCGTGGGGGTGACGTCGCTCCGCGACGACATCGTGGGCGACGTCCGAGGCGGGCTGCTCGTTCTCTTCGGCGCAGTCGGCTGTGTGCTGCTCATCGCGTGCGCCAACGTCGCCAATCTGCTCCTCGTGCGCGCGGCGAGCCGCGAGCGCGAGCTGGCGATCCGCTCGGCGTTAGGCGGGTCGCGGGTCCGGCTGGTGCGGCAGATGATGCTGGAAAGCCTGCTCCTCGGCGGCAGCAGCGCCGTGGTGGGCCTCTGGGCGGCTGCGTTAGGCATCACGGTGCTCGTCCGCCTGGCGCCGGCCGGCCTGCCGCGCCTCGACGCCGTCCGGATCGATCCGCTCGTGCTCGGCTTCACGGTGGCGGCGGCGCTCGTGTCGGTGCTGGTGTTCGGCACGGTCCCGGCGCTCCGCGCGTCGCGCCCCGATTTGATGGACGTGCTCCGCGCGAGCGGCCGCACCACAGGACAGCGCGCCGGTGCGCTCATGCGCAACGGCGTCGTCGTGGCCGAGGTGGCGCTGTCGCTCGTGCTGCTCATCGGGTGCGGTCTCATGGTCCGCTCCTTCGTGGCGCTCGAGCAAACCGAACCCGGATTCGACCCTACCGGGCTGCTGACGTTCTTCGCCACTCCGTCCAGCGCAACGCCGGTCGGGCCTAACGCGGCACAGCAGCGCGCCACCTTCGTCAGAACGTTCGCCGACCGGCTGCGCGCCATACCCGGCGTGCAGTCGGCGACCGCCGTCTCGCAGCTCCCGCTCGAGGGCAACATCGGCAACGCGCGATGGGGCACCGCCGAAGCGCTCACCGATGCCGGCAAATTCAGGCAGGCGAACGTGCACGTCGTGATTCCCGGCTATTTCGCGACCATGCGGACGCGTCTCATCGCCGGACGCGACTTCTCGGAAGCGGATGACGACACCGCCGCCAAGAACATCATCA
Organism: Gemmatimonadota bacterium; assembly: GCA_027307005.1. Lineage (GTDB taxonomy): Bacteria > Gemmatimonadota > Gemmatimonadetes > Gemmatimonadales > Gemmatimonadaceae > JADGGM01. The sequence goes on along the minus strand of DAHUXU010000559.1, from coordinate 883 downwards.
TCGATGACAAGCTCGCCGCCCTCGCGTTCCCCGGGCAGAATGCCGTAGGGCAGCGCCTGCTCGCGCGCATCGTGACGGACGTGCCGTTGTGGTACACGGTGATCGGCGTGGTTGCGCACGAGCGCGACGAATCGCTGGCGACGGAAGGTCGCGAGGTGCTGTTCCTGAGCGATGGCGAGGTCGGGTCGGGCGCCGTCTCCCGTTGGGTGCTGCGCACGACCGGCGACCCAGCGGCGCTCGCCCCCCTCGTGCGCGCGACCGTCCGCGAGTTCGACCCGACGATGTCGGTCGCCGAGCTCCAGCCGATGCAACGCTTCGTCGACCGCGCCGAGGCGCCCACGAAGTTTGCGTTAGCCCTGATCGGCACATTCGCCGGCATTGCCATCATCCTGGCTGCGGTCGGCCTGTACGGCGTGTTGTCCACCGTCGTGCGTCAACGCACCGCGGAAATCGGGATGCGCATGGCGTTCGGCGCGCCGAGCCAGAGCATCTTCGCGTTGGTCATCGCGCAGGGCGTCCGCCTGAGCGTGATCGGTATCGCGTTCGGGCTGGTGGCCGCGGTGCTGCTCACGCGCGCGATGTCGACGATGCTCGTGGGCGTTCGCCCAACGGATCCCGCGACCTACATCGCGATTTCGATCGTGTTCCTGCTGGTGGCGACAGCGGCGGCGTGGCTGCCCGCCCGCCGCGCTGCCGCGCTCGCTCCGACCATCGCCCTGCGCGACGAGTGAACGCGCCGGGTTACGGCGCCGCCGTCCACACGAGATGCGTCTGATCGAGCTCGGGGAAGTCGCCGTGCGGGTCGATCCGGACGCGCGTGATCGCCGGGTCGCGCGCCACGTGCACGACGTACGTGCGCGCGCCGCGCAGCCAGACATCCACC
>DAHUXU010000556.1 GCA_027307005.1 Gemmatimonadota bacterium | reverse complement strand
ACAGGCGGACAACAGCGACAAGGCGGACACCGCGCGGACGTTCGGCGCTGTAGTTGGTATTCCGCCCCAGCTCCGCGCCGCGTCCGTTCTTGTCTTTTCTTGTCCGTCTTCGCGCCGTGTCCGTTCTTGTCTTTTCTTGTCCTTAGCGCCGTTTGTCCGTTTTTGTCTTTCCTTGTCCGTCTTCGCGCCGTGTCCGTTTTTGTCTTTCCTTGTCCGCCTTAGCGCCGTTTGTCCGTTCTTGTCTTTCCTTGTCCGCCCTAAGTCTCCGCGGTGTCCGTTCGTGTCTTTCCCTGTCCGCTCTTAAGGGAGCCTGACACGCCCCCCGACACAATGAACGCCAGGACATCCGCGCTGTCCGCGGCCAACGGCCGAACGCGCGTCGACGGCACGATCAGCAGGTTGCCCGAGAACCCATACGACTGCGGCAGGTACACCGCGACGTATCCCGTTAGGCCGAGGACGTCGACCGATTCGGCGGTCACGAAGCCGAGCATGTGGACCTGGTCGCCGGGAGCGATGGCGAGGAGCACCGGCTTGTTGAAGCGCCGTTTCTCGCCGACGAAGGCGTTGAGGAAGTCCCGCGTCGATCCGTACACCAGACGCACGAACGGCAGCCGCTGCAGCGCGCGATCCATCGCCGATACCGCGCCGCGCGCCACCAGGCTCGATGCGAGCACGCCGATGAGCGTGATCAGCGCGACGGTGATCACGAAGCCGGCGCCGGGGATCGACAGCCCGAGCCATTGATCGACCCAGTGAAACACGTACCAGCACACGTACAGCGTCAGCGCGAGCGGCGCTGTGACGACCAACCCGCGAATGAAATAGTTGATCAGCCGCCGCATTGCGTCCGTGCGCCGGTCATCGGATCACGAGGCGCCGTTCCGTCACTGCAAGCGGACGATGTAGAGCCGCGCCCCCGGGTACGTCACCGGTCCTCCGTTAGGCGCGAGCTCGCCCAACTCGATCGGGCCCGACGACGGGACCCCGACCAAATAGTAGTTCGCGGCCGCCGATGCCACCGTGCCCGATGCCGTATTCCCCGCCGACACCGTCGCCGCCACCAACGGGAACTGCCCCTGATTCACCGCCGCTTCGATGCTGCGCATGTTCCAGCTCAGGTACGTGTATCGGGCCGGCAGGTTCGTGATGCTGTCGTCGCTCGTGTAGAGCGCCGGCAGCCAGCCGGCGGTGACCGAGTCGAACGTCGTGCCCGTCCGCGCCACCAGATTCGCCACCCCCGTGTCGGGCCCGGCGACCAACGCACGCGTGAACGCCGCGATGTTCCCGTCGCCGTAGTGGTCCGCCGAATACCGCAGCAGCGACCACGCCGCGCCGCGCACCGCCAACGACGTGTCCGCATCGCCGCTCGTTGCGCCTAACGCACCAGGCTTGAGCATGAACTCGCGCAGGCGCGCCATGTTCTGGCCGAAGAACGCGTTGAAGTTGTCCAGGCTCGGGAAATCCGCCACGTCGGTGATGGTGAGCTTCTGCGTGTCCGTGAAGTTGTCTTCCGCCCGGCCCACCAGCTCCTCGGCAAAGTGCGACAATCCTTCGTTGAGCCACGTAGCCTCGTCCGGCGCGCCCGTGCTCAACCGGACGCCCGCGTTGATCATGTGCTGGAACTCGTGGGCGATCGTTCCGCGAATGTCCTGGCGCACCGACGACGTCGACCGCACGTCGCTGAATTTGCCGGTCGGGTCGGGCGTCAACAGATAGAACAACTCCGACTGGTTGCTCTCGGCGCACTGGCTGACCTGGAACAGGTCGCCGATGAAGAAGAACCCCTCGAGGATGCTGTTCGAGCCGCGCTTCGTCGCCGCGTTCACTTGCGGCGTGAAGAACAGGTACACGTGCCCGTTGTTGTCGACGTCCGACGGACTGCCGAAGTGGTTGGTGTCCGCCGGATAGATGATCTGATCGAACTCGGTCTCGATCGAATCGAACGCCGCCGCGCTGAATCCGCCCGTCGGCGCCGTGACGTCCTGCACGATGATGCCGTGCGTGCCGACCGTCTTCACCACGGCGCGCTGCGTCGTGAACGTCAGGCACGCGTTCGTGGCGTTCGCGTTGGGCACCTTCAAGGTCAACGTATCGCCAACGTTAGGCACGCTCTCCGCACGCACGCGGCCCGTGCTCCGGCGCAGGAACGCGCACGCCGCCCGCATCGCGCCGGCGTTCTCCAGCAGCACGCGCCGTTCCATCGCGCGGATCCGGCCTTCGGCGATCGAGCTGTACATGCCGCCCTCCGCCGGCGATTGGAGCGCCGCGGCGCGCAGGCGAACGCCGGCCGCCACGTCCGCGGACGTCGGCGCCGTCACCGCCAGGTCGTACGATCCCATCACATCCGGATCCGTGTCCGCGTTGCCGGCCACGACCAGGAACGTGCCCGATTGGCCGTTCGTCGTGGCTAACGCGACGCAGTCGAGCGCCGTCGGGTTCGTGACCGCCTGCACGCCGCCCACGTCCAGGGTCGCCGTCGTCTTGACCGCCCCGCTCGGACACGGCGTCGTGCTACGATTCGGCTGCGTGGTCGAGGAGCCGCACGCGGTGGCGGCGGCAATCGCGGCGATCACCGCGTAGTCTCTCACTCGCATGTGCGGATCCCAGGTTCGTGTGGTGGTGCGCCCGACATGATGATAGCAGGCGCATGCATATTTCGAATCTAGCTGACTAGCCCCGATCGCGCCGCGAAGTTCCGTGTGACACGACTGCGCGCCTCGACTTGGATGTCCAACGAGGAATAAGTTCTGTGCCCATGCACCGCCACGCTATCACCCACCTGCGGCGCGATCCCGTGCTCGCGCGCGTCATGGCCGACGTCGGCCCCTGTCGCTTCGCTCCCCGCAGCGACGGATCGCACTTCGACCACGTCCTGCGCGCCATCGTGTATCAACAACTGTCGGGACGAGCGGCCGCGACCATTCACAGTCGCGTCGTCGCACTCTTCGATGGCAAACCGTCCGCCCAAGCGCTGCTGGACGCCACCGACGAACAGCTCCGCTCGGCAGGACTGTCCCGGCAGAAGATCGGCTATCTGCGCGACCTCGCGCAACGCGTGCACTCGGGCGACCTCCCGATCGATCGACTCCACCAGCTCGCCGACGACGAGGTGATCGCTGCGCTCACCCGCGTCAAAGGCATTGGCCGCTGGACCGCGCACATGTTCTTGATGTTTCGCTTGGGCCGCCCGGACGTGCTGCCCGACCTCGACCTCGGCATCCGTAAGGCAATTCAGCTGGCCTATCGCCTGCGGCGTATGCCTAACAGCGACCGCGTGCACGCCATCGGCGCCGCCTGGGCGCCGCACCGCACCATTGCGTGCTGGTATCTGTGGCGGAGCCTCGATCAACCAGCGGCGCCCGGCGCGCCGAAAAAAACGCGAAGGCGGAAGCCCGCCGTGTCGCGCACCAAGCCGGTTGCCGCGCGCCGTGCTCGACCGGCTCGCAAGTCGCCTCGTGCCCGCCGCTAGCACTCCCCGGCCGCCGTTCGAGCTGTTCGCGATCTGTGCGCCGGGCCTCGAGCGCCTGGCGGCCGGTGAGCTCGAAACCCTGTCACTCACGCCGCAGGAAATCATGCCCGGCGGCGTGTCCTTTCGCGGCGATGTCGATGCCGTGTGGCGCGCGAACCTCTGGCTCCGCACCGCCAGCCGCGTGGTCGTACGCCTCGGATCCTTTCGCGCCCGTGCGTTAGGCGAACTCGAGCGGCGGGCCCGCGACCTGCCGTGGGACACCTTCCTGCCGGCCCGGTGCGCCGTTCGCGTCCGCGCCACGGCGCACAAGTCGCGGCTCTATCACACCGCCGCCATCGCCGAGCGCGTTGCCGCGAGCATCATCGCGCGGACGCCGGGGGCAACGTTCGCCGGCGCCGCGGCGAGGGACGAGGCGGCCGACGACGCCAACGCCGCGCATGCGTTAGTCATCGTGCGACTGGCCCACGACACGTGTCTCGTGAGCGCGGACAGCTCCGGCGACCTGCTGCACCGGCGCGGCTATCGCCTCCAAACCGCCAAGGCGCCGATGCGCGAGACGCTTGCCGCCGCGATGCTGCTCGCCTCGGGATGGGATGGACGCGCGCCGCTCGTCGACCCCTTCTGCGGATCCGGCACCATTCCGATCGAAGCGGCGCTCATCGCGCGCCGCATGCCGCCTGGCGCGCGACGACACTTCGCATTCGAACGCTGGCCTGGATTCTCTGCT
>DAHUXU010000532.1 GCA_027307005.1 Gemmatimonadota bacterium | reverse complement strand
CTGTCCGGGTTTGAGCGCGACCGTCTCGGTGATCGGCGCGGCGCCGGCGATCTCCGCGCCTAACGTATAGGTGCCGGGCGGCAGCGCGATCACCGGCGGCTGCCACGGGATGCCGTTCACCGTTAGTCGGGTGCCCAACGGCACGCGATCGCTGACCATGACGCGCGCGGTGTCGATCGGCGGCAGCGCGAGCCGCCCCTGCGCCGACGGCGCGGCGACGCTGTCCATGCGCGTCGCATCGGGCGCCGTTAGGCGCTGGTGCACGAACATCGCCGCCGCGAGCACGACCACCAGCCCGACGACGCCCGCGCCGATCATCCACGGCGGAATCGGCTTCGCGGGACGCGGCGGCAGCGTTTCGTCCACCGGCATCTGGTCGGCCGGGATGAGCACTTCCTGCGGCGTGAGTCGCGGGACGGACATCCGGCCCAGCGGGAGCGTGGGCGGCTGCAACGGCGCAGGCGTGGCCGGCACGGCGCCCGCGCCGTTCACCGACGTGGCCGACGCCGTCGACTTCCCGCCGCCAAGCGAGTCGACCAACGGCCGCAGCACCCGCGTCTCGCCTAACGAGTAGGACTCGGCGCCCGCGCTCGTGTCCCCCTCCTTGCGCAGCCGGAGCGCCACCAGCTTGCGAGACGCCAGCTCGCGCGCGAAGTACACCACGCCGCCGCCATCGGCGTGATCCATGTCGCCGAGGATCTCGTATTGGTCCCGCGACGCCGCTTTCACCGCATCGAGCAGCTCCTCCCGCGACGCGCTGCTCGCGGCCGGCCGCGCAATGTCGGCGCCGCATTGCGAACAGAACTTCGCGCCGCGCACGGGCGGTGTGCCGCATCGCTCGCAGCCGGACCCGACCGCTCGCCCAACGGCGGCGTCCAGTGTGCGCGCGACATCCAGCACGTACTCGCCTTCGGCGCCGTCCAACCGCAGCGCCACCAGCGCCCCCGATGCGAGGTCCCGCGCCAGATAAATGATGTGACCGCCTGCGTCCCGGCCTAACTCGCCAAACACTTCGTGGCTGCCGAACGCGGCATCCTGAACGGCCCGAAGCAAGTCGTCGTTCGGTTGGCCATCGCCCAGCGGAACGGCGGTCACTCGACTTGGCCCATCGTGTTGCTGCATGACGTCTCCGGCGATTCGCTTCGCGGTCAACTTCCAACTCTATGCCAGGTACGACTCGAGGGAAAGATCGCTCCGTCACCCCTCGATGCGCCCGTGCCCGCAACACGTGTGTCGCGGGCACGGGCAGCCGTCGTGCGCACTGGGAGGCGTCGCGGACGGCGTTACGGCTGAGGAGGCTTGGACTTGTCGAACGTCGGCGGCTTCACCGTTATCGCGCGGCCAACGGAGTCGACGCGCTGCTTTGCCCTTGCCGTCATCTTGCTCGTGACAGCGTTCAGATCGATGGCCGGCAGGGCAGCCGATGGCAGAGTCGGACTGTCACCCACGCCGGTTCGCGCAGCCCGGCTGTCGCTGTGCGCCTTGGGCTCCGACGGCTTGGATTCCGCGCTCCTGGCGTCGGCAGGTTTGGCACCCACCGGCTCGACAGGATGGTCAGCTGCATGCGGTACCTCGGATGCCGGAGCTGCGGAAGGCGGAGACGCACCCGGCTCGGTGTGCATCGCCGATGCGTGGCTCGCCTTCGCGTGCAGCGCGACGCTGCCGGCTGTCGCCGACACCGTGCTCGGATCGCTGGCCGCCGGATGCTCCATGAAGAATGCCCAACTGGCGGCTCCGATCACGATGACCGCAGCTGCTCCCGCAAACACCTTCACCCAGTTCCGCCGCGGCGCCGGTGTCCACTCGACGACGTCCGGCGACTCGTCGGCCGGCGCCTCGCGCTCACGATGCTCGTGCGACTCGGGTTGTTGCGGCGGATGATGCACCTGTTCCCACGCCGTGCTCTCGGTGCGGGGTTGAGGCGTCTCGACGCGCGGCGCCGTCGGCGGCGTGAATCGAGTGACGTCGGGAGCCGCGGGCGCCGTGAGGGACGCATAGGCAGGCGACGCCGGCATCGGTAGGTCGGGCAGCGTCGCCGGCGGTTGGCGTCGCAAAGCCGGGGAGGTAGGCGGCTCGATCCACGGGAGCGTCGTCGACTTGGTGACCGAATGGCGCATCGGTCCGGTGCGCGGTTCCGTGCGCTCGGCGCGAGGCACGCCGCCGGACGAGCGCGCTCCGTTAGGCGCGGACGCGGGGGCCGACGGCGTCGGCGCGTCCGCCTGCGGCGACTTGCCGCTCGTGCGGCCGGCCGGCGCGGCGCCGGCAGCGACGGGCCGCATCTCGACGGTGAGCGAACCGGCCGGCGATGGCGTTCCGTTAGGCGCCTGGCCGCGCAGCCGCGCCGCCCGCTCGCGGAGGGGTCGCGCTTCGTCGTCCGCGCCCCGCGCCGCCAGCACGTCGGCCAACGCCTCGATGCTCGGCGCGAGCGACGGGTCGTCCGCCTGTGCCGTCGCTTCCTTCGATGCGAGCGCCCGGCGCGCCAGCTGCTCGGCCGCGTCCAGATTGCCTTCGGCGGCGCGAACCTTCGCCAGACTCGCGACGATCGCCGCCACTTCGGGATGGTTCGGGCCGAGCGCGAACTCCTTGATCGACAGGAGCCGGAGGAGTAGCGGCGCGGCCGACGTGAAGTCGTTCTTGCGGAAGTACAGCCGCGCGAGATTGCTCAGCGTGACCGCCACATCGGGATGCGATTCGCCTAACGTCTTCTCGCTGATCGCGAGCGCGCGCCGAAACAGCGGTTCGGCCTGCGCCAACTCGCCGCGCGTGTAGTGCAGCGCAGCGAGATTGTTGATGTTCTGCACGAGGCCGACGTGATCCCCGCCCAGCATGCGCTCGCGAATCGCCAGCGAACGCCGGAACAGCGCTTCGGCCTGCGCGAAATCTTTCTGTCGGTACTTGAGCTGCGCGAGGTTGCTCAGGCTCGTCGCCAAGCGCGCGTTGTCGGCGCCAAGCAGCGTCGCCTCGCGGATCGCCGCGATGAACGACTGCTCTGCCTGCGCGTAGTCGCCTTGTGTGAACGCGCGGCGACCATTCTCGTTGTGGCCTTCCCAGCGCGTCTCGACGGTTTCGGTCATCCGGACTCCTCCCGTGTACAGACGCGGAGGAGGTGAGGCCTGTAACCGCTTGACGAATCAGCGTTCCACACCCATCGCGGGTGCGCGGCAATCGCTCACGGACTCTCGGTCATCATCGAACCTTTCGACCGCAAGTCCGACACGTTTCGAGACAGAACGTCAGAACGCACGCGCGTTGCTGCGCGCGAATCAGAGACCAAAATGCTTGCCGCGCGCCGCTGCAAGCAGAATCCGTGCGTAGACCACGTGGCTGAGCACGAGCGCCAGGAACAGCATGCCGACGCTGCAGATCGCGATGAACGACTCGGTGCGATCGATGCCATATGGCAGGCTGATGAACACGACGAGCGCATAGATCGCGACGAGTCCAGCCGCCGCTCCCAACGCACCGAGTCCCGCCAGCAAGCGCAACCGTGATAGCGACATCACTGCGTTCTCCATTCAGAGAGTGTGAATCCCACCCTGTTTCGTGCTGCATGCGCCGTGCGCGCCACGTGCATCATGGTCGATAACGCCACTCGAGATAAACGCTCGTTCGGTGACGTGTCGGGCGGTCGAGCGAATACGCGACGCCGCCCAGCACGTGCATGTTCGGCACGTGGATGGCCCAGATGCCGGTTTCATCCAGCGACGCTTCGAGTCCCACGTAGCGGTGCCAGTCGTGCAGTTCGTTCCCGGCGCTGCCGCCCCAGAGATATGGGCTGAACAACCAGAGAGGAAGGTCGACGCGATAGGTCGCGACGCGCTCGCCGCCGGCAAGGCCCAAGGGCGCAGCAGGCATCGCGGCCCGCTGCGACGCCAGCGCATCGTCGAAGAGCGATGGGCTCGTCCCACCGAGAACGAACTGCTCGTACGCTGGAGCGCCGCGAGCCGACTGTCCGTACATCGCCTGCGCCCCGAACGCCCAACCGGCACGCGACACCTCGAGTGCACCGGAGACCGTGCCGCGCGTCCACGAGGTGTCCGCCGTCCGGCCGGTGCTTCCGGCGATTCCGACGCGCTCGCCGAATCGCCATTCGTTAGGCGTTTGCCGGAACGCACCGCGATATTCGGCGAATGCGACCATGCGTGTCTGGTGCGCGTAGGCGTCGCCGTCCAGTTGCCCGAGTGAGACGCCGGTCCGGATGGCGTGGGCGGCGCCGGTGTACTTGCGCTCGAGCGACGCGACTGCATCGCCGCCCGCATACCGAGCGTTCAGAAATGCCGGCGCCGCGAGGCCGCCGTGTTGGCGAGACGGATGTTCGTCCGCGTAAAACGCTTCGGCGGCTAGGGTGACGGGCCATCCACGCCAGGCGGCGGCGAGCGATGCGCCGCGCCACGTGCCGCGATCTCCGTACACGCCGGTCGCGATCCACGTTAGGCGGCCGACCGGATCCGTGCCCGCCACCACGGCGCCCAGCGACTTGCCCTCGGCGCCGAGACCGAGCGTCGGCAGCACGATGACGTTGCGCGGCCCGAGGCCGTAGCTGCGCGGCGGCTCGAGCGCCGCCCGTGGAACCGAGTCGACCGCCGCGCGCGGCGGC
>DAHUXU010000505.1 GCA_027307005.1 Gemmatimonadota bacterium | reverse complement strand
CCGGCTCGGCGTCTTCTCGCACTTTCGTCCCAAAATTCCCGAAGCGTTCCGCGACGCGCCGTTCGTCTTCCTCGGCAACATCGACCCGCGGCTCCAGTTGGACGTGCTGCAACAGGTGCACGAGCCGCAGCTCGTGGCGTGCGACACGATGAACTTCTGGATCGAAAGCCGCCGCAGCGACCTCCTCGAGCTGCTCGGGCACGTGGACCTCGTCACGCTCAACGACGCCGAAGCGCGCCAGCTCACCGAGGAAGCGAACCTCGTGAAGGCGGCGCGCTGGATCCAGTCGCACGGCCCCAAGACCGTGATCATCAAGAAGGGCGAGCACGGCGCGCTCATGTTCGGACCCAGGAGCGTGTTCTTCTCGCCGGCCTTTCCGTTAGAAAACGTGTTCGACCCCACGGGCGCGGGCGATTCGTTCGCCGGCGGGTTCATCGGCTATCTCGCGCGCTGCGGCACCGTCACCGACACGAATCTCCGCCGTGCCGTGGTGTACGGCTCGGCCATGGGGTCGTTCGCCGTCGAGCGCTTCTCGATCACGCGGTTCCTCGAGATCGGCGAAGACGACATCGCAGCGCGCGTGCAGGAGTTCCATCGGTTAGTCAGCGTCGAGCAGGAGATTCCGGCGTGAGCGTGCCGCTCGACTACCGCGACGCCGGGGTCGACATCGACGCGGCCGACGCGGCCAAGCAGCGCATCAAGGCGCTGGTCGAGTCGACGTTCACGGCCGGCGCGCGCGGGAAGTTCGGCGGATTCGGCGGACAGTTCCGCGTTCCGCCGGGCATGCGCGCTCCGGTGCTGGTGTCGAGCGCCGACGGCGTGGGCACCAAGATCAAGGTTGCGATCGAGGCGAATCGGCACGACACGATCGGCCACGACCTCGTGAACCACTGCGCGAACGACATCCTGGTGAAGGGTGCGCTGCCGCTGTTCTTTCTCGACTACGTGGCGTTCGGCGTGCTGGTGCCCGAGGTGGTCGAGAGCGTGGTGCGGGGCGTGGCGGCGGGCTGTCGGGAGAACACGTGCGCGCTGGTGGGCGGCGAGACGGCCGAGATGCCGGGGGTGTACACGCCGCCGGACTACGATCTGGCGGGGTTCATCGTGGGCTGCGTCTAGGAAGACGCGGTGCTCGGCGCCGAGCGTGTGCGGGTGGGCGATCGGCTCATCGGGCTCGCCAGCTCGGGACTGCACACGAACGGCTATTCGCTGGCGCGCAAGATCGTGTTCGAGCGGATGCGCCTAACGGTGGGCGCCCGGTTTCCGGGCGAGGATGGATCGGTGGCCGACGTGCTGCTCCGCGTCCATCGCTCGTACCGGGCGGCGCTCGAGCCGGTGCTTCACCTGGTGCACGCCATGGCCCACATTACGGGGGGCGGCCTCGCCGGCAACGTGCATCGGGCGCTGCCGCCCGACATGGATGCGGTGATCCGGACGGCGTCGTGGCAGGTGCCTAACGTATTTCACGTGCTGGCGCGCGGGGGCGATGTGCCGCGGGCCGAGATGTTCCGGGCGTTCAACATGGGGGTCGGGATGGTCGTGTGTGCGGCGCCCGGCGCCCAGGCCGACGTGATCGCCGCTGCGCGCGCGTGCTCGATCGACGCGTGGGAGTTAGGCGAGGTGCGCGCCGGTACGGGGCAGGTGACTCTGGTGTAGCCCAAGGAGGGTCGAGCATGCAGCGTGTCTTGTTCGTCTTCGCAGTTGCCGCAGCGATCGCCGCGCCATCGGTGGGGGCGCAGGGGGTCGAGAATCCGCAGTGCAACCAGGTGATCGTGGCGACCGGTCCCGTGGGAGGTCCCGTCCGCAGCGAAGTGGCCGGCGGCGACGGGTGCCAGAAAGCGGTGGACCTGTACCAGTATCTGAACACGCAGTTGGGCACCCTCGTGGCGGGCGGCAACGCGACGTTGGGGCAGGGCGGCACGTTAGGCGGGCTGGGCCACTTCAGCATCGGCGCGCGGGTGAACCTGCTCAACGCCAGCATTCCGGACGTGCAGGGGGTGAACGTCGGGCCGGGCGCGCCGGAGGCCAGCGGCTACACGACCAACAACAAGACGATCGTGTTCCCGGAAATCGACGGCGCGGTAGGCGTCTTCCGCGGCTTCCCGATCGGGCTCACGTACATCGGGGGACTCGACGCGCTCGTCAGCGCATCGTATCTGCCGTCGGTAGAGCAGACGGGCGTGCGCATCGGCCATCCCACCGGCGCGATCCGCTTCGGCTACGGCGTTCGGTTAGGCCTGCTCCAGGAGACGGCGCTCACGCCGGGCATCTCCGTCACCTATCAGGAGCGGAGCCTGCCCATGACGTCGATCTACGCCACCGCCAGCTCCACGGAGAGCTTTTCC
>DAHUXU010000488.1 GCA_027307005.1 Gemmatimonadota bacterium | reverse complement strand
GGGCTACGGGCCCGAACGCGCGAAACGATACGTCTGCGGCGTCGGGTTCCAGCGTGATGTCGTGAGAGTCAGCGTGTCGCGATGCACCGACATGGGTTCGGTGATGTCATTCAAGTTCACCCATTCGAGTTCCGTTCCGTTGTCGAGCACCGTGACCGTATCCACGTTTGGAAGTTCCGTCGTATCAACCGATATCCGGAAATCCGTCGTGAACGTTCCGGTCGTACCGTTTTCCGGTATGAACAATGTGGCGTGGTCAATGAGGAACACCGCGTCGATGCCGGCAATTGGGCCAAAGGTGTCGGGCAACGCCGCTCCGTTCACCGACACGAGCGACCAGGTGCCATCGAACGACGGCGTCTGCGGGCCGGTTGAGCTCGAACAGGCGACGGCCGTCGCGGCCAGGACCAACACGATCACTTTCACGGTTTCAACCAGCTGTCCAACGATACCTGCCAGATGTTCGCCAGCCCGTTGTTCCACGCGTCCATCATCTCGAGCCCCTTCTCCGGTCTGATCCCGGTCTGCGCCCCGCTCGGCACCTCGCGCCTCGACGAGAAGTAGAGCGTCCGGTGGTCCGGGCCTAACCGTGACTCGATGTCGTTCGACTGCGGCGGACTGACCGCGGCGCCCATGAACACCGGCCGTCCCCACGCCGCGCCCTGCTTCCTCGCGATGAACAGCGACGTGCCGTTCGCTTTCATTCGTGCCGACGAGAACACGATGAACGACTCATCCGGCGCCACGGCGGGATCGTAGTCGCCGACGCTGTCGCCGGCGTCGATCGGCACGGCCACCGGCGTCTCGTATGCACCGTTCGAGAACCGGGCGCGAAAGATGTGAAACCTCGTTTGTGCACCCACCGGCTTCATGAAGTACAGGCTGCCATCCGCCGCAATGCTCGGCGAGAAGATCGCCCCGTTGTCGTTGATGACATCGGGGAGCCGATGCGGCGCGCTCCATCCGTTAGGCGTGCGGTCCACGCGCCACAGGTTCCCGCCGACGCCCGGCTGGGCCGCGCCATTATAGTACGCGTCGAGCGCCTTGCCGTCCGGCGTCGCGGGGCGATTCGACGCGAAAATCAGGTACGACCCGTCCGGCGCCATCGTTGCTTCGAGATCGCGCCACGTGCCCGAAAAGGAGGCGATCGACGGTGTCGTCCACGCGCCCCGCGACCAGTGTGAAACGAGAATCACCGATTGCGAGGAATTCGCGCGCGTGAAGAAGACGGTCTTGCCGTCGGGCGTGAACGCCGGCGAGAGATCGTTCGCCGGTCCCGAGATCACGCCGGGCGCGAACACCGTCGGTTGGGCAGCCTGGCTCGCCCCCGGCGCCGCCCAGAGCGCGAGCGCCGCCATCGCCGCGCACACGGGTGCTGCAGGCATCGAAATCACGTTAGGCATCTCCTCGCGATCAACCGGCGTCGACCGTCGCTCGCCGGCCGACATCCGACGCCGGCACGCCGGGCGCCCCGATCTTTTTCGCCGGGATACCCTCGGCAACGACCAGACAGGCGGCGGCCAACGCGACGGTGAACAAGAATTCCCCCCAGTTCGAGGGCAGCTTCGGCTTCGTGATCACCGCCGGCACCCACACCAGCAGCGCGAACACGCTCAGCATCGC
>DAHUXU010000485.1 GCA_027307005.1 Gemmatimonadota bacterium | reverse complement strand
TTGACCAGCGTCCGCTCGAAGAAATCGGCGGTGGCGGCGAACACGCGCACCCACGTTCGCCAGAGCAGGGAGTCATGCACCTCGTCGGGAAATACCGTTAGCTCGTACGGAATGTGATGCGCACGCAGCAGCGGCACGAGGTTGACGGTCTGCGAAAAGGCCACGTTGCGGTCGTCATCGGCTTGGAGCAGCAGCACGGGCGACGTCCATTTGTCGATCGACGCGACCGGCGAAGACTGATAGGCGATCTTGGCGCGGTCGGATGCGGACGCTGTTTCGCCGCCCCCGAAAAACGCCGACCAGTCGTGCACGCCGGCGTAGTCGACGCCCGCCTTGAAGATGTCCGAATTGCGCGCCAGGCCGAGGGCGGTCAGGTAGCCCCCGTACGACCCGCCCCCCAATCCGATCTTTTGCGGGTCGACGTACGACAGCGACTGCAGATATTTCGCGGCCGCCACGATGTCCTGGTACTCGGACGCGCCGCGCGGGCCGGCCTGCGCGGGCTCGCGAAACTCGCGGCCATACATGATGCTGAGCCGATAGTTCACCGACAGCACGACGAATCCACGGCTCGCCAGATATTCGTTGGCGGCGTACATGAAGTTGTACGCATCCATGGGATGGAATCCGAGCATCATCTGCCGCGGCGGTCCACCGTGCATGAAGACCAGCGCCGGGCTGCGTTGGGCGTGCGATCGCGGAACGAACAACTGTCCGTGGATCTCGAGTCCGTCGAGACTCTTGAACACCACCTGTTGCGGCGTCACCAGCCGCGCCGACGGATAGTCGTTAGGCATCGCGCTCGCCGCAATGGGTTCGCGTCCCTGCGGCGTCACGCGATACGGCAGCGCGGGCGTCGTCGCCGATGAGCCGAGGCACACGATGGCAGCGCCGGCTGCCACCGGGGTCCACTCGATCGACGCGCCATGCGTGAGCGCGACCGGGGCAGCGCGGTCGACGTCGACGCGCCAGATGTGGCGCCGGTCGACGTCGTTCTGGTTCGACGCATAGAGCAGCGTCTTGCCATCGGGCGTGAGCGCCACGCCGCCCTGGAAGGAAAATGCGCCGGGCGTGAGCAGCAGCGGCGCTCCTCCCGCGGCCGCGATCGAGTACAGGTGGACCCAGCCATCGGCCTCGGACGCGAAGACGATGCGGTTCCCGGCGGCGAACTGGAACGCGTCGCTTTCCCATTCGCCGGGGTAGGATCCGTTCGCGTCGGACGTGCTCGCCCAGATCTGGCTCGTTTTTCCGCTGGCGGCGTCCCAGACCCAGATCGACCACGGCTCGAGGCGGCCGGAAAAGAATCCGCCCCGGCCGCCAGTTAGGCGGATGAACGCGAGCTTCGAGCCGTCGGCCGACCAGCGGGGCAGCATGTCGCGAAAGACGCTGGGATCGACGTACTGCAGCGTGCGGCTGTCGAACCGGTAGATACCGATCAGCGAATACGCGCCGCGGTCGCTCGTGAACGCGATCGCCTTGCCGTCGGGCGACCACCGCGGTTCAGCGTTGTCGCCCCGAATGTAGGCGAGCTGCCGTGCGGGTTCCTGGCCTGAAATCGGCACCAGCCAGAGCGCGTGCCGCGCGCTCCAGACCGCGAAGCGGCCGTCGGGGGAAATCTGGATGTCCTCGCATCCCTCGAATGCGCAGTTCATGGTGCCGAGGAGCCGCGGCTCGCCGTTCGAGACGTCGGCCGCCCAGACCTGCTGCTCCGGCTGGTGCACATCGCTGGTCGGGTCGGCCACCTCGCCCTGGGCGGTCGTCTCGCTGCCGCGCGCGTAGACGACCGTGTTCCCGTTAGGCGTGAGCTCGAGGCTCGCGATCGGCATGCCGTCGTCGCCGGTGTAGTGCGTCAGCTGCCGGCCGGTGAAGCCGGGACCGTCGGCCACCCACACGTTGCGCGATCCGCGCACGTTGAACACCCACGCGATGCGCGCGGCGTGCGCCGCGGCCGTTAGGCCGTACGGGTACGGGTAGCCGAGTGCCTGCTCGATGGTGAAGCCCTGTGCTTGTGCCGACACCAGCGCCGGCATAAAGGCGGACAAGGACAGACAAAGCCGGACACTGCGGGACGGGCTTGGAGAGAAGCGCAGGAATCCAGTCATGAAGGCGGACAAGGACAGACGAAGCCGGACACTGCGGGACGCGTTTAGAGAGAAGCGCAGAAAAGTCCTCATCCGAACCTCCAGCCGAGGAGGTTCCAGTTGGCGAAGAAGAGCGTGACGGCGACCGAGGCGAGAACGAACGCGGTGAACTCGATGCGCTGCCAGAGGCGCCAGTGCGCCCGTCCCCACACGCGCACCGAGGCGGCGAGCAGAGCGAGCGTGAACAGGACGAACACGATCGGCATCACCAGCGCTACCTTGAGCGCGCCGGGGATCGATCCGCCCAACTCCGCCATGTCGCTGACGACGACCGCGACGATCACGATGACGGTGAGGAAGTACCAGATGGCCGCGGCGAGCGACAGGCGCACGATGCGCTTCTGCTCCGGCGTCATCGTCTTGATCTGTTTGCGCCGGTAAAACAACGTCGTGAGCGCGCACACGAAGATGAGCGTCGACAGGCCTAACAGAAAATGCCAGAGCCCCGGAGCGTCGCGGAACGGCACGCGCTCGGTGCCCATGAACGGCAGCGCATCCACCGACAGCCGGGTGACCGCGCCCGACGAATCCTGCGTGAAGCCGATCGTGTAGCCGCCGCCCACCTGTCTGAACAGGCCGTCGCCGACCGGCGCGAACTGCGCCGGATGCTCGCCTAACCCCGTGATGAGCAGCCGGCGCTCCTTGGGCAGCACGGACACGTCGATCGACGCGCCGGCCACCAGCAGCGCCTTGTCGATCTTCGTCGAGCTGTGCCGGGCGAAGCGGTAGGTGCCCGTGTACTTCACCGCACTCGCCGCGAACGAATCCGGCGCCGTCATGGCGACCACCGGCGGCGGCGGGAAATACCGATTGAAGAACGCCTGGAGAATGCCTTCGCGCAGCGGCTCGGCGCCGGTTCCGACGTACGACATGAAGATCCCGACCTGCGCGGTCGGCACGATGAACATCGCCGTGTGGAAGTACTGCGTGTCGCCTTCATGCCCGATCACGCGGACGCCGGCCATTTTCTGCTCGTAGAACCCGAGCGCCATCGCCGGCAGACGCGGATCGTTCGCGAAGGTGCGCGTGTGCATCCGTTCGGCTGTCGCAGAGTCGAGAATGCGGGTGTCGCCGTACCGGCCGTCTTGCAGGTGCGCGATCATGAAGTGCGTCATGTCGAGCGCCGATGCGGACACCGAGCCGGCGGGCCGGAAGCCGCCGACGAACTCGAACGGCTTCGGCTCGTACACCCCGTTCGCGTAGACGTATCCGGTGACGGCGTCCGGCTTGAGGTTCGCCGGCAGCGGCTCCTGGAACGTGGTGTGGTGCATGTCGAGCGGGTCCAGAATGTTCTTCTGGATGTAGTCGTTGAACGGCATGCCGCTCACGTTCTGCACGATGAGCCCGGCGAGCGCCGCGCCGTAGTTGGAATAGGAGGACAGCACCAGCGGCGGACGCACGCGGGCCGGCATGTGCTCCTTGAGCGTCTCGTCGATCGATTTGACGCTCGCCGAATCGTTGCTGATGAGATAGCCTAACGCACCATCTTCGAAGCCCGGCGAGTGCGTCATCAGGCTGCGCAGCGTGACCGGCTTCGCGTACGTGGCGGGAATCTTGAAATCCGTGAGGTAGGTGTTGACGTCGGCATCGAGGTCGAGCTTCCCCTGTTGCACGAGCTGCATCACCGCGGTCCAGGTGAACAGCTTGGAGGTGGACCCGATGCGGAAGAGGCTCGTCGCAGGATTGATCGGCGTTTTTTTGTCGACGTCCGCGAATCCGTACCCGTGGGTGTAGAGGACGCGTCCGTCCTTGATCACGACGACGACCGCGCTCGGGACGTGGAGTTGATCGATGAACTGCGCGAACGCGCCATCGAGGAAGGCACCGAGTTGGGCGGTATCGTCGAGGGAGGCGTGCGGAGGGCCGGCGGTATCGACCGGCGGCATGCGCTCGGCTCGAGCCGATTTTTGCGCGTGCGCGGATGCCGCGATCGAGAGGGCGGCAGCGGCAACGAGAAGGAGGAGGGCGCGGGTGCGGGTTCCGCGGTAGGCGTGCATGGGCGACGAGTCTCCGTCAAGAAGAGGGGAGCGGGTCAACTGGTATACAGTATCGGTATACCGTTTTACCGCAAGACGTCGCCGCGCACGGTTCCGAGTGTCCACCCCTCGGAACCCGTGGGTCGGAACTCAGGCGCTGTTTCGGCGGCGGAGCTTGCGGGGAGCGGGCGCCGAGCCTTCGCGCGGTCCAACCCAACTGCCGCGCTCACCGTGCTGCCAGATGATGTGTGCGAGCCGAGATGCCGCGTTTGCCCAGTTGGTCTCGGCGGCGACCTGCGCCGCATCGGCATCGCCGCGCGCAATCGCGCTGGCGATCGCTTCGTGCTCCTTGATCGACGTCGGCAGCTCGTCGAGCAGCACGCTCGCATAGAGACGCGCATAGCGCTCGCACTGCGGTTTGATCGCGCGGTGCAGCGTTAGCAGGCGCGGTCCGACCACCGAATCGACGAATGACTGGTGGAAGCGGAGGTCCAGGTCGAAAAATTTCGCCGCCGTGCCGTGCGCGCGGTGTTGGGCCGCGAGCTCGCCGTTCAGCTCTCGCATCCGCGCCGCGACGGCCGTGCGGCGGGCCGGGGGAAACTCGGCGGCGATGCGTGCGGCGAGGCCCTCGAGATGCCCAACGATGCGAAACAGCTCCTGCCCGTCATCCATGGTAAGCGGCG
>DAHUXU010000471.1 GCA_027307005.1 Gemmatimonadota bacterium | reverse complement strand
AAACGGTATCGGTTCGCCTTTCCTTGTTCCCGTCGACATCCGCCAGCTCCTTGGCAAGCAGACAATCGGCCTGGCTACGAATCTGGTGCGATGTTCGGTAGTTAACGCGCAAGATCGTCGATCGTCCTCGCACGTCAACTCCTAACGATCGCCAAGAGAACGGTGTTTGGAAAATCCGCTGCCCAAGATCGCCTGCGAAGAAAAGGCTGCTAGGTCTTTGACCGGCTAGAGAGATTCTTTTGGTAGCCGAATTTGTGTCGAGCATCTTTGCGTGTGAACAGCCAGCGAATGCGGGTCTTGGCGCGGTTCGCCCGAGTGGTCCACGCGCGCGTGTCGCGTTGCAGCTCGGGAAGCGTTGCGATGCGGCGGTGCCCGAGACAGCCACGACTCACGAGACTGAGTTCGATTTCCGCCTGATTGAGCCAGCTCCCATGCTTCGGCGTGAAGTGCACGCGCACCCGGCGCCAGAGCGATCGCCCGCGGCGGCGACCGAAATAATCCGTGAGCGACTTCTCGCAGTGGATATTGAGATTGTCCATCACCAGATGGATTGCGCGCGCCCGCGGATAGGCGCGGATCACGCGCTCCACGGCGCGGGCAAAGGCGGCCGCCGATCGGTTCGGCGTCGCGCAAGTGAAATGCCGTCCCGCTTTCGGCTCGACGATCGCGAAGAGATTGGCCGTGCCGCATCGTCGGTATTCGTTGTCGCGCTTGGCGAGGTGGCCGGGCCGGGCGGGCCTCACCGGCCGGACGTCGGCGTGGAGCGAGACCGGCTTTTCATCGAGACAGACCACGGGCGCCGTCGCATCGTAGGGTCGTTCGTACAACGCGAGCACGTCTTCCATCTTCCGGATGTACTCCGCATCCAGCTCAGCCACGCACCACATTTTTTTCCCGCCACGGCTTCAGGTCGTGGGACTGTAAGAGCACGCGAATCGTCTCTCGCCCCACGCGTGGCACGACCCCTCGGCTCACCGCCTCCTGGGCGATCAGCCGCACCGTCCAGCGCGCCGCCCCCGGCGGCGGCGCGCTGCACGCCATGGCGACAATGCGTTGTTTCTCGGCCGGGGCTAACACCTCCTCGGCACCCGGGCGCGCGCGCTCGTATAACGCGCGCTCCAGGCCGCCGTGTTGATAGCGATGCGCGATACGGCGAATGGCCTGCGGCGTTAAGGGGACCAGCTTCGCCACCTCCGGGGCACTGGTCCCCTGGCTCAGCTGCCGCAGCGCCATCGCCCGGAGGACGACGCGCACCTGCTGGACCCCGCCGCGCAGCAGGGTGTCTAACGCCTTCGCGTCCTGCGCCTTCAATCGGAACGGCAAGGGAGGTCGTGGCATACCCCCAGTATACGGGGCCCGGCCCGTGCAGCGCAATCAGCATTACGAACCTTTTCAGGCGGTCGCAAACCTAGTGGCTGCGAAGCTGGTGAAAGCATGGGAGGTTGGAGATCCTGACGCGTATCCCGAGACCGAGGAGAGTTCTGACGAGGATGAAGGCGAGGGGAGCGTGCTCACTCATCCCCTGCCGGTCGATGGAGAATCCGGCCAGTTTCTGACTTCTTAGCCTGGTGTGTCGAGCAATCAGACTTGCATCTCTGTATCTCGTGGGCGACGACAAACGCAACAAGACCGAGCAGGTGCTCTTCTATCTCGCGGCGAAATGAAATGGCCGCCGGCCCCGGCCCTCGAATCGCGAGGCGACACGCGGGGTTCGAGGCCGCCGCTCGCCTAACGAACGATTCACTGGTGCGTCCACACCCCCTAGCTACGGGGATGCAGTGAACAACGCCACGGATTTCTCTAAACTCACGGCAACACTTGATCATAATCCCGGCGCCGATCGCGCCACTGTCGCGGCTGTCGGCGCCGATTTGGACGTTATTCTTCCCCCAGATTATGTAGACTTTCTGGCCTACTCCAATGGAGCCGAGGGGCCCATGGGCACCTGGGCTTACATCAAGCTCTGGGCGGCTGATGATCTCGTCAGGGACAACGAGGGCTATGATGTGCGCAAGCTTGCGCCTGGACTCTTGCTCTTCGGTTCTGACGGTGCCGACACCGCATTTGGTTTTGACTTCCGTAGCCAGCCTCCGGAGGTCGTCACGTTGCCGTTCATAGGGCTGAAGGTTGACGAAATTGAGGTCCGTGATTCGACCTTCACTGCGTTTCTGGAGAGGTTAGGCGAAAGTTGACTGACCAGCGGTTCAATGAATGATGTTTGCCTTCTCTCAACCGCGGAATCCATATCGATGCAGTAGGCGACCTTCGATCCTGCTCGCATAGCGCCGGCGAACGCAGCAGCCGCGAGCGCTCAGTAAGGAGCGAGATAAGATGGCGATTGCCGGGTTCACCTAGCCTGATCGGGCACCAGGCCCACGGTGACCCTCTGTCCCTCCCGCAATACTACCGCGTCTACGGGTTTCCCTATTCCGTTTTCCGTTAGGACGCGCTGCAGATCATCGATCCCGCTCACCACTTCCCCCGCGAGACCAATGATGATGTCCCCCTGGCGCAACCCGCCATGCTCCGCCGGGCTGTCATGCTCCACGCCCGTCACCAACACGCCACCCGCCGCCGCGAGATGCTCGAGCGCTACCCGCCGCCTCGACAACTGAATCGTCTGCCCCACCACGCCTAACCAACTCCGCCGCACCCGCCCGTCCCGAATCAACCGCGGAATCACGAACCGCGCCGTATCGATGGGAATCGCAAAGCAGATCCCTTGCGCCCCTTGGATCACGGCGGTGTTCACCCCGATCACCTCGCCCCGCGAGCTCACCAACGGTCCGCCCGAATTTCCGGGGTTGAGCGCCGCGTCTGTCTGAATGATCCCGTCGATCAGCCGACCCGATTCCGCCCGCATCGTCCGGCCTAACGCACTGACCACGCCCGCCGTCACCGTCGGCTGAAACCCCAGCGGATTCCCGATCGCGATCACGAGCTGCCCGGCTTGAGCGGGCGCGACTCGCCTAACGGCGCCGCCATGAGCGTCGGCCCGTTCACCCGCACCACGGCCAAATCGGTATCCGGATCATCCCCCACGAGCTCCGCCGCCATCGCACTCCCGTCAGCCGTCGTGCACCGGATCGACTGGGCCCCGTGCACCACGTGTGAGTTCGTGAGCACAAACCCGTCCGGCGTGAACACGAACCCAGACTGTTAGCGAACACTCAAATGCGGCCACGCCGGAACGGGTGAAAAGCGGCCACCGCGGGTAGCGACGCAGCGGCAAACTTGAGGGACTTCTCTCTCAAGCCAGCCGATGCCCAACTACCTGAAGATGCCGAAGCAGCACCACGTTATCGCGTTGCTCGAGCTGGGCTGGAGCTATCGCCGCATCCAGGCGGAGACCGGCGTACGCCGCGAGACGGTCGGCCGATACGATCGCGCCCGCCTGGCAAAGGCGGCCAAAGTGTTCCCCGGCTCTGCGTCGCCGGAGCCACCCGCTCAAGCAGCGTCGCTCGCGATCGACGATCCAAATGCGACCACCGTGTTCGCCGGCTCGGATCGAAACCCGGCCACAGTGTTCCCCGGCTCGGCCGCCAAACGATCGCGATCCGTGGCCGCCGCGTATCGCGATCACCGAGAAACTCGATGCGGGCCTGAGCCTCCAGCGCATCTGGCAAGACCTGGTCGAGGAGTTTGGCTACGCCGCCAGCTACGAATCGGTGAAGCGATTCGTCCGCACAATCGCGGTGCGGCGACGCGCCGTCGGCGTCTTTCACTGTGCGCCCGGCGCGGAAGCGCAAGTGGACTTCTTTCGCGGCGCGCCCACGCTCCATACGGAGACCGGCGAGTGGCGTCGCCCGTGGGTGTTTCGCATGACGCTCGCTCACTCGCGCCATGGCTACGAGGAGCCCGCGTGGGATCAGCGCCTCGAGACATTCCTGCGCCTGCACGAACGCGCCTTCCGCGATCTGGGCGGCGTCGCACTCGTCATCCGCCTCGACAATCTCAAAGCGGCCGTCGTCCGCGCGTGTCTCTACGATCCGGATAGCAACGAGGTCTACCTCGCATTCGCGAAACACTGGGGCTTCACGCCGCTCCCGACCCAGGCGCGCCACCCGCAAGAAAACGGCAAGCAGGAGCGAAGTGGCGGCTACGTCAAAGACAATGCCCTCAAGGGGCGCCGCTTCGACAGTCTCGACGCCCACAATGCGTGGTTGCGCCACTGGAATCGCACCGTCGCCCACCTGCGCATCCACGGCACCACGCGGCGCCAGGTGTGGACGCACTTTGTCGAGACCGAGCAGAAAGCGCTCCGCCCGCTCGCCGCCGCATCGTTCCCGTTCTTCAGCGCTGGCGAGCGCACCGTGCACGAGGATGGCCACGTCGAAGTCGCCGGCGCGTTCTATCCGGTCCCGCTCGCGCTGTTAGGCCAGCGCGTGCGCGTGCAGTGGGATGCGCGGCTCGTGCGCGTCTTCCACGCCGACACGCTCGCCGCGGTCCATCGC
>DAHUXU010000451.1 GCA_027307005.1 Gemmatimonadota bacterium | reverse complement strand
TCGATGGATGAGGTGATCGAAGCGGAGCAGGCGGCCAACGTACACGACGAGATCGAGCGAATGGAGCGCGGGTACGAGACGATGCTCGGTCGCGCCCGCGACGCTCGCGGTGTATCGACCGGGCAGAAGCAGCGGATCTGTATCGCCGCGGCGCTGCTCAAGAACGCGCCGCTGCTGTTCCTCGACGAAGCCACGAGTAGCCTGGACGCCGTGAGCGAGCGGCGCTTCCAGAGCGCACTCGAGCGCCTGATGCAGGGGCGCACGACGTTCATCATCGCCCATCGCCTGTCCACGCTGCGCAACGCTGATCGCATCATGGTGTTGGAGCACGGATGCCTCGTCGGATTCGATACCCACGACGAGTTGATGCGAAGCTGTGATGTGTATCGTCGACTGTGGACATACCAGATGGGCGGGGCCACGATGGACAGTCTCGAGCCCGTCGAACTGTGACGATGCATGCTCTCGCCGAACCGGGACACGTTCTCGTCGATTGCGGCGACTACGAGCTCGGGAACCTCGGCGACGTCGCGATGCTGCAGGTCACGGTGCAGCGCTTGCGAGACCACTTCCCGGGCGCGTCGATCGATGTGATCACGCGTGATCCGGCGGCGCTCGCCCGCCACTGCCCGAGCGCGCGTGCGGTGCCGTACGACGGACGACAACTCTGGTTCGGCCGTGGCATGCTGCTCGGTCGAGCGGATCGAGGGCTCCAGCGCACGTCGCTCTGTCGTGAAGCCGGAGTGGAAGGCGCGATGCGGCGGCACTGTGCGCCGGTGCTCGAGCGCCTCGTTCGAGTGCGACTCGGTCGTGACAGCGCCGAACTCGTGGCGTTCAACACGTTCATGACCGCGCTGCGCGCGGCCGACGCCGTGGTGGTGTGCGGCGCCGGTGGGGTGACGGATCACGCGCGCAAGTGGGCGGTGCCCGTGTTGGCGCTGCTCGAATACGCGCATGGGCACGGCGTACCGACCGCGATGTTCGGCCACGGTTTGGGCCCGCTCACCGACCGCGATCTCACGCGGGTCGCCGCCCGCGTGCTGCCGACGCTCGATCTGTTCGCGCTCCGCGAAGGGCGCGCCGGTCCATCGCTTGCGCGCGCGTTAGGCGTCGATCCATCGCGCCTCCTGGTCACCGGCGACGACGCGATCGATCTCGCGCACGCGGAGCGCCCCGAGTCGTTAGGCGGATGCGTCGGCGTCAACCTGCGCGTCGCACGCTCGGCGGATGTGGACGAACGGTACATCGACATGATCGGCCGCGTGGTGTCGCGATTCGCGGCGGCGCACGACGCGCCGCTCGCCGGGCTGCCGATCGGCCGCGGCAAGGCATCCGATGATGTCCGCACCATCCAACGCATGCTCGCTGTGGCCGATGGCGCCAGAGTCATAGAGCGTCCGCTCGAGACCCCACGGGCATTGATCGAGCAGGCGGGTCAATGTCGGATCGTGGTCACGGGCGCCTACCATGCCGCGGTGTTCGCTCTCGCCCAGGGCGTATCGACGGTCTGCCTCGCCCGATCCAACTACTTCCGCGAAAAGCTGCTCGGTCTCGCCGCGCAGTTCGGCACTGGATGCACGGTGATCGATCTCTCCGCTGACGATGTAGCGGACCAGCTCGAACGCGCGATGGAACAGGCGTGGCAATCCGCGCCCGCGCTGCGCCAATCGCTGTTCGACGCCGCGTCTCGTCAGGTCGCCGCGAGCCGCAGCGCGTATCGACGCTTTTCCGATATGGTTGCGGATCGTGCGATGCGCGGCGCGCGGATCACCGCGCAACACGAGCGTGCTCCGATCCGGCGTGACGTCGCCGGCACGCCGGCCGGAGGTGGCAAGTGATCCGGCCGCCGGAGCCGTCGATCGAGCCGCATCGTTTTCTCTTCACGGTGCCGAACCACCAGCGCGACCTGGAGGGCCATGCGCTCGTCGCGTACCACCTGACGCGGCGGCACGGACACGAGGCCATGTTCACCAATGTCCCCGGCCTCGAGGATGCCGTGCTCGCCGTCGCGCCGGACGTCGTGGTGCTCGATCGCGTCGACACGCGCGCGCCCGCCGCGCGGCTGGCCAAGTCGTTAGGCATGAAGGTCGCACTCTTGCCCACCGTCGGCTTCACGCAGGACACCACCGAGATCGAAGCGCGCCGCGCCGGGAAAGACCTCGCCTCCGAACGGCTGGTCGACTGTTGTTTGGCGTGGGGTGACTATGCACGGCGCCTGCTGCTGCGGAGTCGCGCGCTGCCTGAGTCTACGATCCATACCGTCGGCTGCCCGCGCTTCGATGCGTACAGCGAGCCGTACCGCTCGCTCGCCGAGCCGCGCGCGACACTGGCGCCGAGTCTCGAGACGGCGGACGCCGATGCCCCGTTGATCGTGTGGGCGACGAATACGTCTCACGTCCGTACGCGGGATCTGGAAAACACGGTCGCGAGCGCGGTCGCATCCGGTGTGCCGGAAGCGGAGATCCGTGGTCAGCTCGCCGACGAGCAGACAGCGTTCAAGGATCTGGCGGCCGCGGTCACCACGCTCGCGACGCGCCACCCGGACTGGCGCTTTCTCATCAAATTGCACCCGGCCGAGACGCCGGCGCCGTACGAAGCGATCGCCGCGTGCGCGCCTAACGTTGCCCTCGCGACCACCGCGCGTATTCGCGATGTCCTGCACCATTGCACGGCCCTGCTCGTCAATACCTCGACGACGGCGACCGAAGCGTGGATGCTCGGCAAGCCGGTCTTCGAGGTCATGTTCGGCACGTACCACGTGCCGGCGCCATCCACCTATCTGGCCGGCAATCGCATCGTGAAATCGATCGAAGAGCTCGACGCGTCACTGATACAGTGCATTGCGTCGCCGGAGATGGCGTTGGATGAGGAGCGTCGCGCGGCTCGCACGGCGTTTCTCGAGGATGTGTATTTCCGGATCGACGGCCGGTCCGCAGAACGCTGCGCCGCGCAATTGCACGCGTTGGTGGCCGTAGGGCGGCGACCGGAGGATCGAGCCGCGATGCGCGCCTCGGCCGCGGTGCTCCGCGCCGAGCGCCGGCGCGCGGCGCAGCGACGACCGGGCGCACGCGTCAAGGCAGCGTTAGGCATCTCGAGTCGGGTCACGCTGCGGATCTGGCGGCGCGCGTTCTGGCGCCAGTTCACGAACCACCGTTGGCGCAGCCCATGGATCGAAGCGATCACTCCCGAGATGGTGCAGGCCCACTTCGATCGCTTCGACAGCGTGCAGCCGCACGGGACGACGACCACGGGTGCGCCGCTGCCGCCGTCCGCCCTGTTCGCGCGCAACGCAGTTCGCGCGCCGCATCGCTAGCTCGCAGCAGTTCACCTGGCTTTCGAGGAACCTCATGCCGTTGCCGACTTTCGTCATCGTGGGCGAACGCAAAAGCGGGACAACCGCGCTGTGCCATTGGATGGCGCACCCGGATGTCTACATGCACCCCCGCGAAGACATGAACTATTTCATCGAGGACGAAATCCTCGTGACGACAACGTGGCGCGACGGTCCCGCAGATCCTCAGCGCTGGGAGCGCACCCACTCGGCCGCGCAGTATGCCGCGCTGTTCGCCGAAGCGGACGGCCAACGGGCGATCGGCGAGAAGAGCGCCGACCTCTTTATTTGGCGGCCGGCGCACGAGCGTATGGCGCGGTTGCTGCCCGAGGCGAAGTTCATCGTCTTGCTCCGCGATCCGGTGAAGCGCGCGTGGTCCCATTACCTGGACGAACTTGCCAAAGGCGATGGGCGCGAAGCGCTGTCGTTCAGGGATGCGCTCTCGGCCGAATCCGAGCGGTCGACGCGCAGCGCGTACGCGCGTCTGCATCTGTCCTATCGTGCGCGCGGATACTACGACGATGTGATGCGCGATTTCCTGACGCATGTTCCGCGAGAGCGACTGCTCGTGCTCACGCTCGAGCAAATGGGCGCGGCGCCGCGCGAGACACTTCAGACGGTGTATCGCTTCATCGGCGTCGATTCGGCCATCGGTCTCGAGATGGCTGGGACCCGGCACAATGAGGTCGGCGATACCAACGTGCCGAGGCGTTGGGCGCGCTGGCCCGTCGTCAGGCCAATCGCGGGCGCGTATCACCACCTGAGCGGTCGGGTGATCGAGCGCCTGATGTCAGATCCGGCGCGCCGTCAACGGGCGAAGAACGCCGTGTACTTGCCGTTCCTCCAGTCGGGCAAGCGGCTCAAAATGCCGGTGGAAACCCGTGCCGAGCTGGCGCGCGACTTCTCGCCGCACGTTCGCGCGCTCGAGGACCTGCTCGACCGCGAATTTCCGGACTGGACGAGCACAGCCGATGTGCCTAACGCCGGCCACGCCACGCGATGACAGGTCCGTCC
>DAHUXU010000448.1 GCA_027307005.1 Gemmatimonadota bacterium | reverse complement strand
CTCCTCCCGATCCCCGAGCAGGTGCTCGAGAGCGGCGAGGACGAGCTGACGCCGCGGGAGGAAGCGCTCCGCGGCGACTTCATCTACGAGCCCGAGCCGGAGGAGATCCTCGCGCGGCTCTTGCCGGTCTATCTCGAGACGGAGATCTACCGGGCGCTGCTCGAGTCGGCTGCCGCGTTCCTCGCGGCCCAGATGACCGCGATGCGGAACGCGTCGAAGAACGCGGGCGAGCTGATCGACACGTACACCTTGCAGTTGAACCGGGCGCGGCAGGCGCAGATCACGCAGGAGATCGCCGAGATCGTCGGCGGCGCGGAAGCGCTGAAGAGCTAACGGACTAACGGATCACCGCAGGCGCCGCCGGCGCCGGGCGGCGTACACTTTCGGGGAACACACGCATGGCTGCCACGCAAACCGGCAAGGTCGTCCAGGTGATCGGTCCCGTGCTCGATGTGGAATTCGAGTCGGAACACCTCCCGGAGATCTACAATGCGCTCGAGATCGACCAGGACTCCGACGGCGGCGGGCACGTGCGCCTGGTGGCCGAGGTGCAGCAGCACATCGGCCGCAACCAGGTGCGGGCGGTCGCCATGTCGAGCACGGACGGCGTCCAGCGCGGTATGGACGTCAAAGACCTCGACGGGCCGATCTCGGTGCCGGTGGGCAACGCTGCGTTAGGCCGCATTCTCAACGTGCTCGGCGAGCCGGTGGACAACGGCGCGCCGATTCCCGCCGACGCGCCCCGCTGGCCGATTCACCGGTCGAGCCCGGCATTCGTGAATCTCGAGCCCAAGACCGAGATCTTCGAGACGGGCATCAAGGTCATCGACCTCATCGCGCCGTTCGTCAAAGGCGGCAAGATCGGGCTGTTCGGCGGCGCCGGCGTCGGGAAGACGGTCATCATCCAGGAGCTCATCAACAACGTGCAGAAGGGGCACGGCGGCCGCTCCGTGTTCTGCGGCGTCGGCGAGCGCACGCGCGAAGGGAACGACCTCTACCTCGAGTTCAAGGAAGCCAAGATCCTCGACTCGGTCGCACTCATCTACGGCCAGATGAACGAGCCTCCAGGCGCCCGCCTCCGCGTGGGCCTCTCCGGCCTAACGGTCGCCGAGTACTTCCGCGACGTCGAACACCAGGACGTGCTCCTGTTCATCGACAACATCTTCCGCTTCACCCAGGCGGGCTCGGAAGTGTCCGCGCTGCTGGGCCGCATGCCGAGCGCCGTGGGATACCAGCCGACGCTGGCCACGGAAATGGGCGACCTGCAGGAACGCATCACGTCGACCAAGAGCGGATCGATCACGTCGGTGCAGGCGATCTACGTGCCGGCCGACGACATCACCGACCCGGCGCCGGCGACCGCGTTCGCGCACCTCGACGCCACCGTCGTGTTGTCGCGCGCGCTCACCGAGATCGGCATCTATCCTGCTGTGGACCCGCTCGCTTCGGGCTCGCGCATCCTCGCGGCACAGTATCTTGGTGATCGGCATTACAACGCCGCGTCCGAGGTCCTGCGTATTCTGCAGCGCTACAAGGAGCTGCAGGACATCATCGCGATCCTGGGCATGGACGAGTTGTCGGAGGATGACAAGCGCGTGGTCGCGCGTGCGCGCCGCGTGCAACGCTTCCTCTCGCAGCCGTTTGCCGTGGCCCAGCAATTCACCGGCATCGAAGGCAAATACGTGAAGCTCGAGGAGACCGTCCAGTCGTTCGAGCGCGTGGTGGCCGGTGAGTTCGATGATCTGCCGGAGCAGGCGTTCTACATGGTGGGCGGGATCGAGGAAGCGGTCGCCAAAGCGAAAACGCTCAAGGATTGAGGACGCCGATCGTGTTGACGGTCTCGGTCATCTCCGCGGAAGCAACGCTGTTCGAGGGCCAGGCGACGGCCGTCATCGCGCCTGCCTTCGACGGCGAGGTCGGCATTTTGACCAACCACGCGCCGATGATCACGGCGTTAGGCACGGGGACGTTGCGGGTCGAAGACGGGTCGGCCACACAGCGGTTCACGGTGGCCGGCGGTTTCCTACAGGTGGTGGACAATCAGGTCCGGATTGTGACGGAGCAGGCGAGCATCAGTCGGTGATGCGCGCGCCCGGGTGGGCGCGACGAGTTCCAGCCCAGGGGAGGAGTCTCATGAATCGCACGATGTCGACGTTCATCGCCGCGCTCGTCGCAGCTGCGGCATCGATCACGCTGCCGGGCCATGTGAGCGCGCAGGCGTGGCACTATCCGGCATTCCAGTTGCCCGAAGTCTCGACGCGGGAGTTCAATTTCGCGGTGGCGGGCGGAGGGGACTACGGCACGACAGGACTCGCGCAGTGGCGAGAAGGCATCGGCCCGGACACCCACATCGGGTTCGACCTCGGCTTCGCATCGCCATCGCGCACATCGACGCTGTTTCTCATCGGGGGCGGCATCGGCCAGCAACTGATCCGCTCGACGCAGGAGATGCCGATCGACCTCATGCTCACGGGCGGTCTGTACGGCGCGTTCTCGAGCGACATCGGCTTTCTCCGGATTCCGATCGGCGTGGTCGCCGGACACCGGTTCCCGCTGCAGAACGGGATGTCGCTGACGCCGTACGCGGCGCCGCGCCTGTCGATCGACGCCTGCGTTAGCTCGTGCAACGGAGAAGGGACGGATGCGAACGTGAACTTCGATTTCGGCCTCGACTGGGCAGTGAACTCGATGCTTTCGCTGCGCGGCGCGCTCACGGTCGGCGCGGTGGGATCGGGACCGAGCCAGACGGGTTTCGGCTTCGGTCTCGCGTTCCGTCCGCAGACGATCCGGCATTAAGGGACACGGCCTCTGCAGGTCGTGGCGAGGATGCGAAGGGCCGCCTGACGACTCGGGCGGCCCTTTCCATTCGTCAGCTGGAGGATTGGATATGGCTCATATTTTGCTCGCCCACAGCGCCACCGAGTCAGCGAGGGTGGCCAGCTATGAGTGAGCCGACGATTCTCATCGTTGATGACAGTAGAGAAAACGCGGACATTCTGCGGCGGTACCTCGAGCTCAGAGGCTATGCCGTCCGGATTGCGTACAACGCCGACGAAGCGATGGCGCTCTTCGATGGCGTGCATCCGGCGCTGGTGTTGCTCGACGTGTTGATGCCGGGACGCGATGGGTGGGCGGTGTGCCGGGCGATGCGGGAGCATCCGCACGGCGCCCACACGCGCATCGTGATGCTGACCGGGTTAGGCGAGCGGCGGGCGCGCGAGGGGATGGTGCTCACCGGCGCGGACGACGTCATCACGAAGCCGATCGAGCTGCCCGAGCTCGCCGAGTGCGTCCGCCGCAACCTCGGCGCGGATGTCGGGGTGTCACCGGGGCCGTCGGCAGGCCGTTAGGCGACGGTTCGGTCAGGCCGGGCGCGTTCGAGGAGCGTCTCGACCAGGCGGGTGGACCGGTCCGCCGCACCCAGGCCGTTTCGCACCACTGCGCGCGCCTGTTCGCCGGCCGACCGGCGTGCCGCTTCCGAATGCAGCCATCCGATGAGCGCGCCGGCGAGCGCGGTTGCCTGCGGGACGGCAACGCCGCCGCCCGCTTTGGCGAGCAGCATGGCGTCCCGGCTCCGCTCGCAGCGCGGCCCGAACGCCACCGGCGCGCCGAACGCGGCCGGCTCGATCACGGAGTGCAGGCCCGCGTCGTGGAATCCGCCGCCGACGAAGGCCGCCGCCGCCAGCGCGTAGAGCTCGCCTAACACCCCGACGCGATCCACGAGCACGACATCGGCGGTGGCGGCGTGCGCGCCGTTCAGGCGGGCGAGCGAGAGGCGCTCCGCGGCCGCCCAGTGCTCGATCGACGCCAGCTGCGACGGCGCCGGTTCGTGCGGCGCGATGATGAGCCGAACGTTGGGAATCTGCCGGCGCACGGAACGCCAGGCCGGCATCAGCACCGCCTCATCGGCCGGCCACGTCGAGCCGGCGACGACCGTTGGGCGGGGGCTGGCTAACGGCGTCAGCAGCGGCCCCGCGCGATCGACGCCCTGGGCGCGCGACCACACCTGGTCGTAGCGGGTGTCGCCCGTGACCTCGAGCGCGGTCTCGCGCACGCCTAACGAAAGCAGCCGGGCTGCGTCGTCCTGGTCGATGGCGCCCACGGCGTCGAGGCGCGAGTAGGCGTCGCGCAACAGCGCCGCCACGACACGAGACTGCCGCGCCGAGCGCGCGGCCAGCGTCGCGCTGATGAGGCCCAGGGCCACGCCGCGCTGCGACGCCTCGCGCGTCAGCTCCGGCCACACATCGAGCTTGCTGTACACGAGCGCGTCGGGCCGCAGCGCGTCGAGGGCCGCGCGCGCGTCGGCCGCCGAATCGAACGGCAAATAATCGGCGAAATCGGCGCCTAACGAATGCGCGAACCGCTCGGCGCTGGGAGAGAAATGGGTGTAGGCGAGCTGCAGCGTGTCGTGCGAGGCGCGGAGCCGCTCGATCACGGGCCGCGCCTGCAGCCCTTCGCCGACCGACGGCGCGTGCATCCAGAGTAAAGGCCGCGCGGCGTCGCGGTGGGCAGCGCCCCACGCGGCGTAGCGCTCGAGAATTCCCTTACGCGCACCGAGCGATCGCCAGAATTTGCCGTCGCGCTCGGGCGCAACCGACGCCGCAAAGCGCGCGACCTCGACGGCAAACGCGTAGAGCGGTCGGAACATGGTACCGCGCCGGCGTGGAAGCGACGTCAGCTACTGCGCCTTGACCTTGGCCAACTGCGCGTCGATCACCGCGCGGAATTGGTCTAACGGCTGGGCGCCGGAAATCTTCGCGGTGCCGATGATGAACGTCGGCGTCGCCTGCACGCCGCTTTCATCGGCGCGATCCATGTCGCCCTGAATGAGCGCGCGCATCTGATGCTGCATGACGCATTTCGTGTACGCGTCCAGCGATACGCCGACGCCCATCGCCAGCGAATCGAGCGTCGGTTGGGGATTCGCCAGGTTTTCCCACCGCGGCTGCGACGCGAACAGCGAGTCGTGCATCGGCCAGAATTTTCCCTGCGCCGCCGCGCACATCGCGGCTTCCGCCGCCGGCCACGCGTTCTTGTGGATCGAGAGCGGGAAGTTGATGTACGCGAACCGAATCTTCCCCGTGTCGACGTACTCGGACTTGATCGCTTGATAGCTCTGGTCGTGCCATTCGCGACAGAACGGGCACTGGAAGTCGCTGATCTCGATCACCCATAGCGGCGCCGTGGGGCTGCCCTCGACGCGCGCGTGGTCCGCGACACGGTCGAGCGCGGTATCGCCCTTGGGCGCCGGCGTCGTGGGCCGCGACGCTACAGCCGCCGAAGCGGAAACCGGCGTGGCGCGGTCGCTCGAAGAAGAGCCGCAACCCACCGACACGCATACTGCTAGGGCGGCAGCAAGCGCGCTCGCCTTGACCAAGTCCATGAGTCCTCAGAAATCGGAAAACACGCGACGCAACACGACGTTGCGCCGATCGAGAATGTACGTATAGCCGCGACGCGACGCGAGCGCCGTCGCGAACCCCATTTCGCGGGCCAGCCCCAGTGTGCGAATGGGCGTCGTGCCGATGTCGATCACGTACACGCCTTCCGGTCCGGCCGCGACGAACAGACGCGTGCGATCGATCGACACGTCGTACGCAAAGTGGGCGATGGTCCACGACGCGACTGCGCGTGGTGCCGATGGATTGCTCACGTCGAAGAGGCGCACACCGCGCTCGCCTAACGCAACGGCGATCGTGTCGCCGCCGCGGGACATGTTGAGCCCCACCGACTCGAGCGGCGCGTCGCCAACGCGGACCAGCGAGTCGCCCGAGACCCTGAACGCGATCAGATGGCGGTTGGTCGTCGCCCAGAGCAAGCCGTGGTCCGAATCGAGGAGCAGCGCGTGCACGGGCGACTGCATGGTGATGCCCGGCCAGGTGCGGGCGGTGTCGTCGGACAGCGGGGCGATCTCGATGCGGTCGTTCACCGCAACGAAGACCCGGTGTGAACCGCCGGCAATCGCCTCGACATCGCCGGCTCGGACGAGGGCACCCGGACCCTCTTCCGGCGGGAACATGTACAGGCCGGAGGGCGAGCCGACCGCGAGCCAGCCGGTCGTCGGCGCGAGCGCGATCGCCATGATACTGTTGAGCCCGCGTGCGCGAAGTATCCCGGCTTCCATGGCGCCGGAAAGTGGTAGCATTTCGACGCCAGCGCTTCCGCCCACCGCGATTTGTGAATCATCTGCGGCGAGAGCCACGGGGTCGCCCTCGAGATGCGCATTGACGCTCGTCAGGTGGAGCGGCACGACGCCGCGGTAGCGCGAATTGTAGGTCCGATCGGCTTCGTGCCCGAATGCGAAACCGATACCGGCGCCGATCAGCGTCGACCCGACGACCACGCACGGTACGCCGAGGCATCCGTTGCTGCCTTTGCCGCGAATACCCAGTCCGATTGCGCCTCCCAAAATGGCGCCGATGATCGTGTAGACCTTCGTGCGCGAGCTGCGGGGGGCTATGGTCGCCTCGGTCGCTTGGGCGGCGAGTGGCGGCGTCCAACCTGAGGCAGAGCTCACGGCCATCGCTGCGGCGACACAACTGCGGGCGATGCGGCAGACGCCGGTGCCGCGCCG
>DAHUXU010000445.1 GCA_027307005.1 Gemmatimonadota bacterium | reverse complement strand
CGCGCCCGAACCCGACGCATTCGTGCCGCCACCCGTGGAGCTCGTCCGATGACGGCCGCGCGCACGGCGCCGGGTCGCGCGCACGAACCCGGCGCGCCGCAACCGACGCCTAACGGAAGCCCGGCCCCGCTCCTGTGGGTGGACGGCCGCCGCGCCGATCCCTCCCGCGCGGCGATTTCTGCGTTCGACCGCGGCTTCACGCTCGGCGATGGCGTCTTCGAGACGATGCGCATCACCCACGGCGCACTGTTCCGCCTCGATCGCCATCTCGCGCGGCTCGCCGCCGGCGCGGCGATCATGGGACTGGCCGTCCCGGACGACGTACCCGATACCATCGCCGCAGCTGCGAACACCGCGTTCGATCTCGGTTGGGCCGACGCGGCGCTCCGCCTCACGCTGAGCCGCGGCGCTGGTCCGCGCGGCCTCGCGCCGCCAGTCGGCGCCGAGCCGGTCGCTGTGCTCACCCTGCACGCCATACCGCCCGCGGAGCCGATCGCCGCTCGTGCAGTCCGCCTTCGCGTCGCCGCCGGCCGCCGTAATGAATTCGCGCCAACCGCCGGCGTCAAAACGCTGTCGTATGCCGATAACATCGTCGCGCTCAGCCAGGCGAGGGCCGCCGGCGCCGACGACGCCCTCTTCCTCGACACCGCAGGGCACCTCACGGAGGCGACCGCCAGCAACATTTTTCTCGTCAGCGGCTCGATGCTCCGGACGCCGCCGCGTAGCTGCGGCATTTTGCCGGGCGTCATCCGCGCCACGGTGCTCGAGCTCGCCGCCGCGCTGCACCTCACGGCCCGCGAAGAGGTCCTCGAGCCGCGAGACCTCGCGGACGCGGAGGAAGCGTTCCTCACCAGCGCCATTCGCGGCATCGCGCCGATAACGAGCGCCAACGATCGGTCGCTGCCTAACGGAGCGCCTGGGCCGGTCACCGCGCGCCTCGCCGCGGCCCTCGACGACCTCGTGGCCCGCGAGTGCCGGTAATGATCATCGAATCGATCCTCACCACGCTCGATGAAGCAGGCGGTGTCAACATCGCCCCGATGGGCGTCGAATGGGGCGACGACCACCTGGTCATCAAGCCGTTCCTCGAGACGACCACGTTCCACAACGTCAACGCGACGCGAGTCGCCGTGATCAACACCACCGACGATGTGGTGATCTTCGCGCGCACCGCGATCGGCGCCGCCGAGTTTCCGACGCACCCGGCGACGCGCGTCCGTGGCGTCGTGCTCGATGCCGCGTGCTCCTGGCGCGAAATCGAAGTCGTGTCCATCGACGCCACGCCGCCGCGCTCGCGCATCGAGACGCGCGTCGTGCACCACGGCACGCAGCGCGAATTCGTCGGCTTCAACCGCGCCAGAAGCGCCGTGCTCGAAGCGGCAATCCTGTCGACCCGCACCCACCTCCTGCCCGCCGAGGAGATCCTCGCCGGCTTCCAGCGGCTCCAGGTGATCGTCGACAAGACCGCCGGCCCGCGAGAGCGGGAAGCGATGGCACTGCTCGACACCTACGTGCGCGACACGCTGCAGGCGCCGGCGTCCCGTGCGCGCTGAGCCGCCGCCGGCCGCCGTGTGCGTCGAGGCAACGGCGCGTCTCCACTTCGGCATGCTCGATCTTCGCGGCGCGTTAGGCCGCCGATTCGGCGGCATCGGCGCCGCCGTGCCGAACCCGTCCCTTCGCCTGGAAGCAGCGCCCGCGGCGTCGCTCACCGCCGAAGGTCCGTCGCCGGCCGCAAACCGCGCCGTGCAGTTCGGCCGTCGCGTGCTCGCGCACCATGGCATCGAGACCGGCGCGCACATCCGCATCCACAGCGCGATCCCCGCGCATTCAGGGTTAGGCTCCGGCACCCAGCTCGCGCTGGCGGTCGCCCGTGCGCTTGCCGAGTTGTATGCGCTGCCCACCGACGTCGATCATCTCGCCCGCATCACGGGCCGCGCCCAACGCTCGGCCATCGGCACGTGGCTGTTCGCCGAGGGCGGCTTCGTGCTCGAGGGCGGTCACCGCACCGGCAGCAAAGATCCCGCGCCGCGACTCGCTCGCTTCGATTTGCCGGAAACCTGGCGCTGTGTCGTCGCCATACCACCCGGAAAAACCGGCATGAGCGGAACGGCGGAAAACGCGGCGTTCGCGCACTTGCCGCCGCCGCCCGAGCGCAGCGTGATGCGCGTCTCCCACCTGGTGCTCATGGCGCTGCTGCCGGCGCTGGCCGAAGGCGATCTCCGCACGTTCGGCCACG
>DAHUXU010000439.1 GCA_027307005.1 Gemmatimonadota bacterium | reverse complement strand
GGAGGGTCCGGCAACCTCGTCAAGGACGTCGAGATCCGCCAGGTCTTCGGTCTCTCGGACGCAATCACGGCGTGCGGCGACGGCTACGAGCTGATGCTGATGGCGCAAGCCGCGCTGAAGGCCGCCCCGAACGTCTCGCTCTACCTGATGGCCATATCCGAGGCCGTCGGCGCGGCGGCGGCCACTGTCACGATCACGCTCGGGGGCGCGTCGACCGCCGCGGGCACCTACCTCCTCTACATCAACGGCGTCCAAATCGCGACCTCGTGGGCCTCGGGCGCAAGCCAGGGCACCATCGGCGCAGCCATCGCGGCGAGCATCAACGCCTCGCCGCACTGCCCGTTCACCGCCGCGTACTCCACCGGCGTCGTGACGCTCACGAGCCTCCAGAAGAGCGCGCGTCAGACGCAGTGGATCATCTACCAGGACGTCACCGGCACCGCTGGCGTCACGGCAGGCCTCGCCGGATCCAGCACGGTCAACTCATCTGGCAACGTGACCGGAGTCGCCGCCGGCGCGGCTGGCGGCACCGGCGCGGACTCGGTCACGACGGCGCTCACGCACGTCACGTCTCAGCGCTGGGCGCGCATCGGCGTCGCTCAGAACGACACGACCAACGCCGCGCTCGTCAAGGCGACGCTCGCCGCGCAAGCCGCAGTCACCGTCCAGATGTACGACCAAGCATGCTACGGCTTCAACGGCTCGGTCGCCAACACGGCGACGCTGTCGCAGACCACGCTGAACGACCCCCGCTCGACGGTCTTCGCCTGCCGCAACTGCGAGACGCACCCCGCGCTCATCGCTGCCGGTTGGGCCGCCGCGCGCGCTGCCAAGGAAGCGAACGTCACCGGCGCCCCCGGGTCCGGCAACCAGATCAGCGGCGTCGACTACGACAACTACAACACCTCCGCGTGGATCGCTCCGCAGCGATTCGCAACGGACGTGTACCTCAACACCGAGGCCAACACGCTCCTCAACGCGGGCGCGTCGCCGATCACCACGATCAACGGCGCAACCTTCTGCATGCGCGGCGTGGTGACCTACTGCCTCAATGGTGCATCGCAGGACACGCGATGCCTCGACATCGGCGACTCGGTCATCCCCGACCAGTTTGCTATCGCGCTTCAGGGCGCGTGGACGCAGTTCCGGGCTCAGAACCCCGGCGTCGCCAACTTCGATCCGACGAGCGGCGCCCCCTACCCGCCTGATGGCATCGCCTACCCCGCGCTGTGGGACCAGGCGAAGCGAGTCGTGCTCGGCAACTTCCGAGACGCCGGGCTCATCAACGACACGTTCAGCACCGCGAACCAGGCGCCGGAGTACCCCTTCAAGAGCTCGTTCAACACGAGCGCGAACCGGATCCAGGGCGCGACGACGATCGTCCCGATCCGCGTCCAGCACCAGCTGTCCGAGATAATCAACCAGGCCGCGGCCTGACCCACCCACGCTCCGCGCTGACCCCGCCGTCCTCGATGACGTGCGTGGCGACGGAGCTTTGCCACGGAGCAGATGCCCATGGGCGACGTCATCACGCGGTACTACCCGCTCTACGTCAACAGCAAGAAAGTCGCCATCGCGCACGAGCAGACGGACGACATCAACCCGAACAAGGGCAACCTGTTCAACGCGGACGGATGGGCGGGACTCTCCGTCGGCGCCGCGCACTCGCAGATCCAGGTCCAGGGCATCGACCCCGTCGGCGGCTCGACCATCAACTTCGTCACGCTCGCGCTCCAGTCTGGCCTCATCGACGTCGGCATCCCGCAGACCGATGGGACCTTCCAGACGCGCCGCATGGGGGTGACGAACCTCCAGAAGAAGACG
>DAHUXU010000425.1 GCA_027307005.1 Gemmatimonadota bacterium | reverse complement strand
GCAGAGGTCGAGGCCGCTTCCGCCCGGCAGCATGATGTCGAGGATGATGACATCGTACGCGTGCGAGAACGCCGCATGGCTTCCGTCGGCGAACGTGTGCACGATCACCGCGTCGATATGATGTTCGCCCAACCCGTCGCGCAAAATGCGCGAGAGCTCGGGATCATCTTCGACGATTAGAACGCGCATGGCGAAATGATCACGCCGGAAAGGTGGGGTCGCAACGCAACGCTCCGCAATCGAGTGCCTCGGTCGCGGAGGCGCCGCGAGGCCCTTCTTTCCCGGGTGCAGCGATTCCTGCGGGCAACGCCGATTTGCGGCGTGCCCGGTGACGACCTTCTATCTTTCGCGCCATGATCGAAGCCCGGGTTGCCACCGTCGACGTGTATCCGCTCCGACGTCACGACACCGAGTGGCGCACGCTCGTGCTCGAGCGCGCGGCCAACACGCGATGCACCGGCGCGTGGGAAGCCGTGCACGGCCACATCGAGCCGGGGGAACGACCGGAAGACGCGGCGATCCGTGAAATCGCCGAGGAGACGGGGCTCATCGTGACGCACCTGTACAACGTCACGGTGCAGCCGTTCTATCTGCACACGCTGAACGTGGTCACGCTTGCGGTTGCGTTTGCCGGCATCGTGGGCGAGGGCAGTGTGCGCTTGTCGGCCGAGCACGCGCGAGCCGAGTGGGTGTCCATCGACGATGCGGTTCGGCGTTTCGCCTGGCCGCGCTCGGCGGTGGCGCTGCGGGAAGCCGTCTATTTGTTGCGCGGCGGGGATGGCGGCGTCGTGGACGACGTGCTGCGAGTTCGCTGAGCGTGACCGGCGCGGCAGGCCCGGTGCCTAACGGAGCGGCGGCGCGGGGCGAGCGGCGCGTGCTGCTCGTCCTGCTGTTGGTGTTCGCGGCGCTGCTGATGCTCGAGCTCCCCGGCTCGTGGCTCATCGAGCCCGACGAGGCGCGCTACGCCGAAGTCCCGCGCGAGATGCTGGCGTCGCACGACTTCGTGACGCCGGAGTTGAACGGCGCGCATTACTTCGAAAAGCCTCCGCTCCTCTACTGGGCGAACGCCCTGTCGATGCGCGCGTTCGGGCTCACGGCCTACGCGGCGCGCTTGCCGACGCGCCTGGCCGCGTTGGGCACCGCTGCACTGCTCGTCGTCGAGCTCGAGACGCCGGAGCTCGCGGGATGGGGCCTGTGGGCGGCGCTCATTTTTTTGTCGGCGCCGTTGAGCTTCGTGTTGGGCCGGTACAATCTCACCGACGGCATGCTGACGCTCGCGCTCACGGGGGCGTTCTTCGCGCTGCGGCGCTTTCTCGCCGCCCGCGAGCGGGGCGCCCGAGGCACGGGCGCCCTGGCTGCGTTAGGCGCATGCGTCGCCCTGGCGATGCTGGCCAAGGGGCTCATCGGGATCGTGTTTCCGGGCCTGGTGCTGCTCGTGTGGGCCGCCGTCACCGGCCGCTGGCGATGCGTCGGCGAGGCGCTCCGGTCGCCCGCGCCGATCGTGTTTCTCGTCCTCGCCGCCCCCTGGTTCGTGCTCGTCCAACACGCCAATCCTGCCTTCGCGTCGATCTTTTTCGTGCGGGAACATTTCGCGCGGTTCGCCACCGGCGAGGCGAGACGGGCCGGCCCGATCTATTTCTTTGTCGCCCCATTCATCGCCGGATTCGTCCCGTGGACGTTCGTCACGCCGCGTTCCGTTAGGCAGACCGTGGACGCGTGGCGCGGCCGCGCCGCCGCGCGCCCCGATGAGCTCTTCTTCGCGATCTGGTTCTGCGTCGTTCTGGTGTTCTTCTCCCTGTCGCGATCCAAGCTGCTCCCGTACATCCTCCCCGCGTTCCCGGCCGCTGCCGCGTTCGTCGCCCGCGCCGTTCTGACGCGCACCGAGAGCCTCCGGCGCGCGCTCGTCGTGCACGCCGTCACCGTGACCATCGTGGCGATCGTCGGCCTCGCGTATGGCGTGGCGAGCGGCGAGCTGCGCCGCTACCACGCTGTGGCGTTCGCGGCGTTGGGCGCGGTGCTTCTCGTCGCCGGCGCCTGGACCGGCGTCGCACTCGCTCGCGCGCGCGGCAGACGCGCGCTGCTGCCGGCAGCGTTGGGCTGGGCCGGCGTCTACCTCGCCATCATTCTCGCCCTGCCGCAGTTTGCCGACGACCTCTCCGCGCACAACCTCGCGCTCATTGCGGCGCGCACCACTGGTGCGGAGGTCGTCTCGTATCGCTGCTACCCGCAGGAGTTCCCGTGGGTGCTTCGCCATCCGATCGCCGTCGCCGACTACGTGGCCGAGCTCGGCTCTGACGGCGTGCGCTCGCCCGAGTTGTATTGGTCGCGCGCGGAGTTCTGGAAACGATGGAACTCGCCCGAGCACCTGGTGGTCGTCATCAAGCGCCGCGCCCGCGCCGAGTTCGATGCCTCGCCGGCGCCGGGGACATCCCTCGGCGCAAATCGGAAGTATGTTGTATTGGCGAATTTTCCGGCGCGAGATGTGTCCCCGAGCCCGACGAGATGACCGAACCCGCCCGCCCACCCGTGTCGCGTCCCGCGGAGCGCACGACCTTCCTTCCGTTCTCGCGCCCAACGATCGGCGACGCGGAGATCGCCGAAGTGGTCGACAGCATGCGCTCGGGGTGGATCACGACCGGTCCCAAAGTGGAACGCTTCACGAACGAGTTCGCCGCGTACGTCGGCGCGCGCCACGCGTCGGCGGTGTCGTCGGCCACCGCGGGCCTCCACCTCGCGCTTCTGGCGCACGGCATCGGGGCGGGGGATGAGGTCATCACGTCGCCCCTGACGTTCGTTGCAACGCTCAATGTCATCGAGCTCGTCGGCGCGACGCCGGTGCTCGCGGACATCGATCGGCACACGCTGCAGATCCGCGTCGACCACGTGGCCCGCCGCATCGGCCCGCGCACGCGCGCGATCATTCCCGTGCACTTCGTTGGGCAACCCGTCGATCTCGACCCGCTGCTCGAGCTCGCGCGCGCACACGATCTCGTGCTGATCGAAGATGCCGCGCACGCCGCGGGCACGGAGTACAAAGGACGACGCATCGGCTCGTTTCCGACCACGAGCGTGTTCTCGTTCCATCCGAACAAGAACATCACCACCGGCGAAGGCGGCATGGTGGTCTCGCACGACGAAGACGTGGTATCGCGCGTGACGCTGCTCAAGTTCCACGGATTGAGCCGCGATGCGTGGAAGCGCTTCGACCGCGCGGGCTCGCCGCGGTACGATGTCGCGATCCCCGGCTTCAAGTACAACATGATGGACATGCAGGCAGCGTTAGGCATCCACCAGCTGCCGCAGCTCGACGCCTTCATCGAGGCGCGGCGGCGCCTGGCCGAGCGGTATCAGGCGGCGTTTCGCGGGCTCGATGCGCTCCTGTTGCCCGAGCCGGTGCCGTACCCGTCGCGCCACGCGTGGCACCTCTACACGCCGCTGCTCGATCTCGATGCCCTCACCATCGATCGCGATGCGTTCATGGCCGAGCTCAAGGCGCGCAACATCGGTGTGGGATTGCACTACACGGCGGCGCACGAATTCTCGTACTATCGCGATCGCTACGGCTGGCGCCCGGATGATTTCCCCGATGCGCATTTCGTGTCCGACCGCATTCTCTCGCTGCCGTTGTATCCGTCGCTCACCCGGGCCGATCAGGATGACGTGATCGCCGCC
The DNA here is from genome assembly GCA_027307005.1 of Gemmatimonadota bacterium. Classification (GTDB taxonomy): domain Bacteria; phylum Gemmatimonadota; class Gemmatimonadetes; order Gemmatimonadales; family Gemmatimonadaceae; genus JADGGM01. Next base: position 1,085 of record DAHUXU010000425.1, on the reverse strand, counting down.
GTACGCGACATCGCCCAACGGAGCGCGCGATGAGCGGCGCGCCGCGGGCCAAGGTGTCGGTGGTAATCCCGGTCTACAACGAGGAAGCCAACATCCCCGAGCTGGTGCCGCGCGTGTTCGCGGTGCTCGACGCACTCGATCGGCCGTCGGAGGTCATCTGCGTGGATGACGGAAGCCGCGATCGGTCGCTCGACCTGTTGCGCGGTCTCGTGGATCGCTATCCCGACAGGCTCCGCGTCGTCGAGCTCAGTCGGAACTTCGGGCAGCACCCGGCCATCCTGGCCGGCTTTGCCATCGCCGGCGGCGATGTCGTGGTCACGCTGGATGCCGATCTCCAGAACCCGCCGGAAGAAATTCCAAAGCTGCTTGCGCTCTCGGACCAGGGGTTCGATGTGGTGGGCGGCGTGCGCGAAGTCAGGCGGGACAGTTTGTTCCGCCGTGTCGCATCGCACGTCGTGAATCGTGTCACGACGGCCATCACCGGCATCCGCATGACCGACTATGGGTGCATGCTGCGCGCGTATTCTCGCGAGGTGATCGATCTGATCAATCGGTGCGAGGAATCGTCCACGTTCATCCCGGCGCTCGCGCAAACGTTCTCGCGACGGCCGGCCGAAGTGGCCGTGCGCCACGCCGAGCGACGCGCCGGCGCGTCCAAGTATTCGCTGTACCGGCTGTTCCGCCTCAACTTCGACTTGATGACGGGATTCTCGGTCGTGCCGCTGCAGGTCTTCACCTTGTTCGGATTCCTCACCGCGAGCGGCGGCCTCGCGTTGGGCATCTATCTCCTGATCCGCCGGTTCGTGTTGCTGCGGGCCTCGGAGGCCGACGGCGTGTTCACGTTGTTCGCGCTCGCGTTCGTGGTGATGGGCGTCCTCATGGCAGGGTTAGGCATCGTGGGCGAGTACGTGGGACGCATCTACCAGGAGGTGCGCGGCCGCCCGCGCTATCTCGTGCGACGCGTCTACGGCGCGACGGGTGCGCTGATGCGCCTCGAGGACGGCGGCGTCGAAGGGTCGGTGCCCCGCCCATGAAGGGGCCGCGCATCGCGCTCTTCGCCTACGCCGACGTCGGTCACGCCTGTC
>DAHUXU010000422.1 GCA_027307005.1 Gemmatimonadota bacterium | reverse complement strand
CGCCACCGCGCGATACCGCACGGGCCTCGCATGTCCGATGGTAGTCCGCGGACCGACGGGCGGTTATGTGCGCGGCGGACCGTTTCACTCGCAGAACCCCGAGGCGGCGTTCCTGCACACGCCGGGTCTCAAGATCGTGTATCCGTCCACGGCGAGCGACGCGTACGGGCTGCTCAAGGCGGCGATTCGCGACGACGACCCGGTGCTGTACTTCGAGCACAAGTATCTGTACCGCCGAATCAAGGAGGAGCTGCCTAACGGCGACCACGTGGTGCCGATCGGCAAGGCGCGCCTGGCGCGCGAGGGGACGGATCTGTCGATCATCACGTACGCGGCCACGGTCTGGAAAGCGCTCGAGGCAGCCGAACAGTTGGAAAAGGAAGACGGGTTGTCGGTGGATGTGCTCGATCTGCGTTCGTTGCTGCCGATGGATGACGAAGCGATCATGGCGACGGTGAAGAAAACGAATCGCGTGATGATCGTGCACGAGGATACGCGCACCGGGGGCGTGGCGGGTGAAGTGACGGCGCGGATTACCGAGCGCGCGTTCGCGTGGCTGGATGCGCCGATTCTTCGCGTGACCGCGGCGGACGTGCCGCTGCCGTATTCACCGCCGCTCGAGGATTTCGTGTTGCCACAGACGACGGACATCGTGACGGTGGCGCGCCAGCTCGCGGCATACTGAGGTGGGCAGGGAACGCACGGGACCGCCGCGCCTGGCGATCGGATGTCTGTTGTTGCCGGGAAGCTTTTTTGGCGGTGGCATGATTGGCGTCGGATTGGCGCAGATCGTCGATACTGTGACGGGGTGCAAAGCGGGGGCCGACCTGCCGTCGTGCAACACGTTCACGTTTTTTCTCGGCGGCGGCGTCGTCGGCGCAATCGTCATGATGGTCCTGGTCCAGTGGCGTATTCGACGTCGTGCAGACGGCGCCGTTCGGACGGGATTGAAACAATCGAAGAGGAGCTGAGCCAGTGTCACGCATCGATGTGATCATGCCGCAGATGGGCGAGTCGATCGCGGAGGGAACGCTTTCGAAGTGGTTGAAGCAGGTGGGCGACGAAGTGAAGCGCGACGAGCCGATCTTCGAGATCTCGACCGACAAGGTGGACGCGGAGATTCCGGCGCCCTCGGCGGGGGTGTTGGCGGAGATTTTGGTGCAGGAAGGGCAGACGGTTCCGGTGCAGACGGTGGTGGCGCGTCTGGAGACGGAGAAGGGGGCGTTGGTTGGGGCGGGTGCGGCGCCATCGGCTGGTGCGGGCGCCGCCCGGGGGGCCCCCCCCGCTGTCGAATCTACGCCCGCGGCGGCCGAGTTGTCTCATCCTTCTGCGGCGACCCCAAGCGTTCCAGTGCACGCCGGCAACGGCGGCGGGAATTCGTTCGAGGACCGCCTGCGCACGAAGTCATCGCCGCTCGTGCGCAAGATCGCCGCGGAGCAGGGCATCGAGCTCACCGGCATGCGCGGTTCGGGCATCGCCGGCCGCGTGACGAAGAAAGACATCATGCAATACCTCGATGCCGGCGGCGCCGCGCCGCGTCCCGCCGCACCGTCGGCCCCCGGCGCACCGATCGCGCCGCGCCAGGCCGTCGCCGCGTAGTTAGGCACCATGTGGCCCACGCCCATCGCCGAACCCGGTGATGTCGTCGAGCCCATGTCCAAGATGCGTGCGCTCATCAGCGAGCACATGGCCCTGTCGCGCCGCACCGCCGCCCACGTGACGTCGTTCATGGAGATCGACTTCACGCGCGTCGCCCGCTTGCGCGCCAAGCACCGCGCGGACTTCGAGGCCGCCACCGGTCAGAAGCTCACGTATCTGCCGTTCATCATCAAAGCCGTCGTCGATGGCATCAAAGCCTTCCCGGTGATGAACGCCTCGGTCGCGAACGACACGATCATCTATCGCAAGCAAGTGAACATCGGCGTCGCCGTCGCGCTCGACTGGGGACTCATCGTCCCGGTCATCAAGCACGCGGACGACCTTTCGATTACCGGCATCACGCGCACGCTCACCGACCTTGCCGGGCGTGCGCGCGCCAAGAGGCTGAATCCGGAAGAGGTGCAGGGCGGGACGTTCACGATCACGAATCCCGGCGTGTTCGGCTCGCTCATTGGAACGCCGATCATCAATCAGCCGC
>DAHUXU010000415.1 GCA_027307005.1 Gemmatimonadota bacterium | reverse complement strand
GCCGCCGGCGCGCGCGACCCAGTCGCGCGCGGCGAGCAGCACGCGACCCAGCGCGCTGGCCGTCGCGCCTAACGCAAGAAAGATGAGCGTGAAGCCGAGGATGAAGAGCAGCGCGTGGACGAGGGCGGTGCGGCGCGACCGCTGGACCTCGTCGACGCTCATCCCGGTGATGAACGTGACGTAGCTCGGGATGAGGGGCAGGACGCACGGCGACAGGAAGCTCAGCAGGCCGGCGATGAACGCGAGGCCCACGCCGAACGTCGCGGTCTGTTCCACGTCAGGCCGCGCGGCGGACGCGCGGCGATGCGCCTAACCGGCGGCCGCCCACGGACGGTCGGAAACGGCGATGCGGAACGCGTCGCCGCTCAGGCGCTCGGGCTCGTCGTCGCCGCCCGCGCGTTCGTGGACGCCGCGCACCACGACACCGACGGTGGGCGGCGGCGCATCGGCCTCCTCGATGAGGCCCACGTCCCAGGTTCCGCGCTCCGGACCCTTGAGCACCAGGCGGTAATGCGCACGGTACACGGTTAGGCGGTGACGCTCGATGCGCTCGGGCTCGGCCGGCTCGGGCTTGGCTGCCTCGGGCTCGGCTGCCTCTGGCTCGGCTGCCTCAAGCGGCGGCGCATCGGCGAGCGGTTCCGCCGGGGCGAGCCGCGCCGCGATGACCGCCACCGCGCTCTCGATGCCGCCCTGTCTGAGCGGCGGAAAGAGGTGCAGCTCTTCCACGCGCTCGGGGCTCAGGCGCTCGGCGATCGCGCGGAGAAATCGCTCGCGCGTGTCGACGGTGGTCATCGCGCAGCGACTTCCGCCGGCCGCGTGCGCTGCATGCCGCGCGCATCCAGCTCGCGCTCCACGTACAGCCGAAGGATGTGCATGAAGTCCTGTGCGTTGGTCACGACGCCGAACGCCTGGTGCGTGCCGCGATCCTTGAGCTTGCTCACCACGAACTCCGACGAGTCGACGCAGATGGTGGGCAGCTCGCGCAGCGAACCATCGGGCTCGGTGACGAACGCCGGCAGCATGTTGCCGGTGGCGATGGCGTGCAGCGCCGTGGCGATGAGAATGGCCATCGTCGCTGTGGTGGTGTGCCCCTTCATCGCGTCCTGGCAGTCGATCGAATCGGCGATCACGCTGGGCAAGGGGCCGTCGTCGCGGATGGAACCGCACAGCACGTAGGGGACGCCGCTGGTCACGCACGCGTGCATGATGCCGTCGGTGATGATCCCCTGCAGCACGGCTGCCTCGATCGAGCCGGCCGCGCGCACGCGGTTGATGGCGCGCATGTGGAGGCCGTGGCCGCCGCTCGTCGCGCGGCCGCTGCCGGTCATGCCTAACGTGGTGCCGAAGATCGACGCTTCGAGGTCGTGCACCGCGACGGCGTTGCCGGCCAGGAGCGCGCCGACGAAGCCGTGCTGGATGAACCACGTCATGTCGGTGCGCGCGCGCGAGTGCACGAGCGCGGGACCGGTGACCCAGACCGGGTAGCCGCCGCGCTCGCGCTCTTCGACTAACAGACGCGCCATGAGCGCGTAGTCGATCGGCTTCTCGCGCGACACCTCGCTGGTCATGAACTTGAACTCGCCGCCTTCCGCGGCGTCGCCCAGGAAGGCCTCGGTGTACACGAAGATGCCTTCCGAACCGTCCTCGGCCATCCCGACGGCGACGAGCTCGCCCTTGGCGACGCGGCGCATCTCCTTCACCCAGAGCGTGCCACCGGCGTCGAGCACCAGCGCGCCGTCCATGCGCGGCTCGCGCGGCATGCGCCACTCGCGTCCGATGTGGACGTAGGTGGGAAGGTTGGTGGTCGAGAAAAACCCTTCGGGCAGGACACCATCCGCGGGAGCCGCCACGAAGCGGGCCTCGGGACACTCGGCGAAGCGCGCGGCGCTGAAATCGGGATGTTTGAACTCGGGCACGCAGAAAGATACTAGGACGAGCTCTTTTCCGGCATGTGGACGAGGCCGCCGGTCATCGGCGTTGGTTAGCCAGGACCGGGGTCAGAGGACGGATACCGGGTCCCGGTCGACTGCGATTCGCAACTGCGCCGCGTGCGGCGCCTCGAAGCGACGGACGAAATACCGCACACTCGACCGCGAGCGCCGCATCCATTTCGCCGACAAGCCGGTCGGCTACCTCGGCACCGTCCTCGTGGGCGTCGCCTTCGGCGCCGGATGGACGCCGTGCATCGGACCGATCCTCGGCTCCATCCTGGTCTATACCTCGACGGTCGCCGACCTCCAGCGCGGCCTGGTGCTGCTGTTCGCGTATTCGTTAGGCCTCGCCATCCCGTTCCTGCTCGCCGCGCTGGCCATCGATCGCTTCCTCGCCACGTTCAAGCGGTTCCAGCGCGCCATGGTCTGGATGAGCCGCGCCGGCGGCGTCCTCCTCGTTGTGATCGGGCTGCTCCTCGTGACGCACTACTTCACGTGGCTGGCGAGCTATCTCCAAGCGCTGACCCCGGCCGCACTGCGCTCGCACATTTGAGCTGAACATCTGTCGCATCGTGCGCCGCCGAAACTGCTCGGCGTGTCCATCCGTACGTGGCGCGTACTGCCGTACTATCAGCCACCGCACAACGGGTTCGCGCTCATCCATGCTGCCAGCACTCGGCCTTCTCATTCTGCTCGGCGCCGCACCTGCTGATTCGTCGCCGTCGTGCGCCCCGGATCTCGCCGGCCTCGATGGTAAACTGCGCGCCGATTACGCCGGCTATCTGCTCGAGCTCCGCGGCGATCGCTTGCAGAAGTACACGGCAATGAAGGCCGCGCTCGAGGCACGGGCGCGGCGCACGATGGGCGACAGCTGCTACTTCGTGCTGCACGACTTCACGGAGTGGTTCGATGACCCGCATCTGTTCGTCTTCCAGAATCCGGTCATCGACAGCGCCGAAACGCTGCGACGCGAGAAGTCGGTGGCCAAACGTCACGTGACCGAAGCGAGCGCGCGCGCATACTATCGACAGCACGAAACACACCTCGATCCGATCGAGGGCATCTGGTACGACCGCGGTCTCCGCGTTGCGATCGTCCCCGACCCGTCGAAGAGCGCCGGACACTTCGTTGCCGTGGTGCTGGCCGCCGACACATCCACGTGGACGCCGGGCAGCGTACGCGCGTCCATCGCGCGCCGCACCGATGGATCGTACGACGTCGATCTCTCGGCGCCCGACTACTTTGTGTCGCATCTGCATGGCGCGATCTACCGGCACGTGCTGCTGCGACTGTCGCCCGGTATCTGGGGCAAGGCGTTTCCCGTTCCGCGCGCCGACTCGGGCACACTCGATCCAGTCGACCCGCATCGCCCGACGGTATATCAAGTACGCCGAGCGCGCCTTCGGCGCCGACACGAGCGCGTTCGTGCGCAGTCTGGTATCCCGCCTCGAGGCACATCCAGGCCAGCTCGTGCCGCTGCGCGATCCTGCAGCTCCCGCCGAGAAGTCCGATCCACGCGATTGGGTCGTCACGTCGGGCCCGCGGGCCGTTGGCGTGCTCATCGATCGCGGAACCGTGAGTGCGGCAGAGGTGCTGGTGGTGTACGCGCTCCAGAGTCCGCGCGCGACGGTATTCGGCGAGCCGACGGCCGGTGCGCTCGACTACGAGAGCGTGTCCATCGTGTCGATCGCGCCAGGTGAGCACCGCTGGTACGTCGGCTACGGCACGATCACGCGTCGCGCCGATTTGCCCACGGGCGGCATGCGCGGCACGGGCATCCGGCCGCAGGTGCCGATCGATCTCGCGAAGGTGATGGATCCGGTCGCCTTCGTCGACTCTGCGCTGGCGGCGGGGCGGCGCTCGAACTGATCGTCGGGCACACCGAGCGACGTGCAGGCCGGGGCGTCGCGTCGGCGCGCCGTGCCTAACCAGCGACGTCCGACTCCGACAGCCAGAGCCTGATCATTTCAGGCAGCTTGGTCGCATTGATCGGCTTCACCAGCACTGCGCGGCACCCGGCGTTCAGGCACCGCTCGCGCACCGACGGCTCGTCGTGGCCGGTCACCGCCACGGCGACGCGCGGCAACTCGCCCGACAGGGCAAGCGCACGCAACACGCCTAACCCGTCCTCGCGGTCGAGCGTGATGTCGAGCAGGATCACATCCGGCGTGTCGGCCCGCGCGGACGCGACCGCCTCGGCGACCGACGTCGCCGCGCTGACCCGGTGGCCCGTTTCCTCGAGCAGCACGCGCAGCGCGCCGATCACCAGCGCGCTGTCCTCGACCACGAGCACGTGGGGCGTCACGGTCAGGACGGGCCGCGGACGGGAAGCGTGAAGTGGAACCGGCTCCCCTCGCCTAACGTGCTGTCGATCCAGATCGTCCCGTCGTGCAGCTCGACGAACTTCCGCGCGATCGCCAGCCCCAGTCCCGTGCCGTGGTGCGACCGCGACGGCGACGCGTCCACCTGCGCGAACTCGCGGAACACGAGCTCGTGGTGCTCGGGCGCGATGCCGATGCCCGTATCGCCCACCTCGATTTCGACCGAGGCGCCCTGCTGCGTCTCGGGGCCCGAGCGCGCCGCGATCCACACCCGTCCGCCCGGCGGCGTGAAATCGATGGCGTTGCCGAGCAGGTTGCCGAGGATGTGCGCAACCTTGTCGCGGTCGGCGTGCAGCGGCGGCAGGCCCGGTTCGATGTCCACCGTGAGCGCGTGGCCTTTCTTCGCCACGAGCGGCTCGCTCCACGCGCACACCTGCTCGATCACGCCTTCGACCGTGAACTCGGAGCCCGAGAGCGTGAGCTGATTCGCATCGCTGCGCGCGTACGTCAGAATCTCGTCGACCATCTCGAGCAGCTTGCGGCTGCCCGTAATGATGCCCGCCACGCTCTCCGCCTGCTTCTCTCCTAACGGACCGAGGATGCCGTCGCGCAGCATCTCGGCGTGCGTGACGACGGCGGTGAGCGGTGTGCGGAGGTCGTGCGAGATGAGCGCGACGAACTCGTCCTTCAGGCGGTCGGCCTCGATCAGCCGGGCACGGATCCGCTCGAGCGCGCGCAGGATGCCCACGAGGCGCAGCACGACGAGCACCGAGATGATCGCGCCCGCGGCGACGACCGCCCAGATGTCGAGCTGCGTGTGACGCAGGGTCTGGATCTCGAGAACCGTGGGTGCGGTCAGGAGCGCGCAGACGAGCAGCGCGACCCTCGCCGG
>DAHUXU010000406.1 GCA_027307005.1 Gemmatimonadota bacterium | reverse complement strand
TGCTGCTGAGCGCGCCGGCGGATGCCGGACGCCCGTTCGGCATCGAGCACGGACGCGGCTTCGAGCCAGCCTAAGAGCGCGTCGAAATCGCGCAGCGCATCCGTGCGAACGCCTCGGTGAAGATCATCCGTGTTGACGAAGTCCAGCCACAGCCGCTCACCGAGAAAGACGAAATGGTGAGCTATGTGCGGGGCAGGTCTGGGCATGGCGGGAATGGCGAGCGCGGGGGCCTCTAGTCTATCCGCACCGCTAGCGCGTTGCAAGACGCGCCGCTTTTTCATCCGCGCAAGTCCCCAAATGCGACTAGACGAGTGCCGTATTGGCCGACGAGCTAAGCGCGGGTGACGACGCTGCCGGAGTTTTCGCGCTCAACGGTTTCACCATCGCGATGCTGAAAGTGGACCCCGAGCCGGGCTCGCTGCGCAGATCGAGTGAGTAGCCCATCAACTGACAGAGTGCGCGCGAGATCGCGAGGCCGAGTCCTGTTCCGCCGTAGCGGCGGGCGGTGCCGACGTCGGCTTGCTCGAACGCCTCGAAGATTTTTTCCTGGCGGTCGGGCGGAATGCCGATGCCCGTGTCGATTACATCGATGCGCGTCACGCGCGAGCTGACTGGATCCGTGCGCACGTGCACGCTCACGCTGCCCTGCGCGGTGAACTTGAGCGCGTTGCCGACGAGGTTGATGAGCACCTGGCGAAGCCGTTGGGCATCCGTCTCGAGCGGCACTACGCCGGACGGCACGTGTGCGATGAGCTCGACGTCGCGTCCCTGCGTCTGGGCGTCGAATTGTGCCAGCGTGCTGGCGACGAGCTGTCCCGGGTCCACCGTCGACAGGGTCAGCGTACCGCGGCCGGCCTCGATCTTGGAGAGGTCGAGGAGGTCGTTGATGAGCCCGAGCAGGTGCGTTCCGTTAGACGAAATGCGCTCGACGTACTCGCGGTCCTGCGCATTCAGGGTCGAGCGTTTCGACTTGATGAGCACATTCGAGAAGCCGATCACCGAGTTGAGCGGTGTGCGCAGCTCGTGACTCATGCGGGCGAGGAAGTCGCTCTTGGCGCGGTTGGCCGCTTCGGCCGAGTCCTTGGCGATGCGCAGCGCGTCCTCGATGCGCGATCGCTCGGCGATCTCGGACTGGAGATCGGTGACGGCGCGCGAGAGCTCGTTCGTGCGGACCGCGACCAGCACTTCGAGCTGCTCGCGCACTTGCCGCAGCGCGTTTTCGGCCCGCTTGCGGTCGTCGATGTCGGTACAGGTCCCGATCCACTTGACGATGCGGCCGGCGTCGTCGCGCACGGGCACCGCGCGGCCCAAATGCCAACGATAGACGTCGTCGCTGGCGCGGCGGAAGCGGTACTCCACTTCGTAGCCGGTGCCGTCGTTGCAGCTCTTCGTCCATCGCTCGGTCACGCGATCGACGTCATCGGGATGGACGGCGGCGTGCCACGCCCACCCGAGGCTCTGCTGCTGCGTTAGGCCGGTGTAGGCGTACCAGTTCTGGTTGAAGTAATCGGTGCATCCATCCGGGCGCGCGGTGAACACGATCTGCGGCAGCGCTTCGGCGACGGTGCGGTAGCGCTGTTCGTTCACTTCGAGCAGCGCGCGCGTCGACTGCTCCTCGAGGCGGGCCATACGCTCCTGCTCCGCGCGCTTGCGCTCGGTGATGCGTTCGGTGGTGACGATGATGCCGCCCACCGCGCCGTCCTGCTCGAGCCACGGGCGCACCTCCCAGCGGAACCAGTCTTCGGTGCCGTCGCTGCGAACGACGCGCTCTTCTTCGCGGCGCACGATGGTGCCGCCGAGGGCGCGTCGATGCACGGCTTTCGCCTCGGCGCTCACATCCTGGACGAGATCGTAGTGACAGCGTCCCTCGATCTCGATCTTGTGCAAGCTGTACTTGATGCGCCACTGGCGGCTCGCGAAGAGATAGCGCATCTCGCGGTCGAACATCGCGACGGCCACCGGCATGTCTTCGATCACCTGGCGCATGCGTTCATCGTCGCGGCGCTGGCGCTCCTCGACCTGCATGCGCGCGGTGATGTCGCTCAGCGTGCCGCCCATGCTGAGCAGACGGCCATTCGCGTCCTGGTGGGCGCGTGCGTGCATCTGCACCCAGCGGACGCTCCCGTCTCGCGCGAGCAGACGGAACGGCTGCGCGATCGTCTGTTCGGCGCGGCTGAGCAGATCGCCGAGGCTGCGCAGCAACGTCCCGGCGTCGGCCGGATGGACGTGCTCGATGGCGTGGCGGCCGAGGCATTCGCTCACCGTTAGGCCGGTGATGCGCGTCCAGGAGGGGTTGAGGAGCACCCAGCGGCCGTCGGCATCGGTCTGGAAGATCACGTCCTGCACGTCGGCGACGAGCGATCGATATCGGTCCTCGCTCTCGGCCAGTGCGGCGAGCGCCGCGCGGTGCCGGCGGTTCTCGCGCAGGAGGCTCGTGCCGGCGGTGCCGACCGCGAAGCACCCCGTGAGCGTGAGCGCGACGAGCACCAGCAGCGCGACGTTCACGGAGCGGCGGCTGCTCGCGACGCGAACGACGAGCAGCGAATCCTCTTCGGCGCGCATCGCCGTCGTGATGTCGTTGATCGAGTCGAGCAACGGCGTATCGGCGGCCGTGAGCGCGCGGTTCGGCGTGCCGCGCGCGACGGCAGCGCGTACCACGGTATCCAGTTGGGCGTGACGTGCGCGGATCAGGCGGCCCAGGCGGATGATGCGCACCTGCTGTGATGGGTTGTCGGCGGTGATCTCGCGGAGGCTGCGGAGAATGTTGCCGATCTTGATCACCTGCGGCGCGCGGTGCTCGGGCATCGTATCGCGCGCCGAGAAGGCCCGGCGTGCGTGATCCATCTCGAGGACGCCCATCTGCACGATGAGCGCGTTGACCATGGATTTGACCTGGTACGAATGCGCGATCCAGCGTTCCTGCGTCGCCACCTCGCGCGTGTGGCGCGCGGCCAGGCCGCCGGCGATCCCGAGGATGACGACGCACGCGGCGAGCGTGCCGACGAGCCTGGCGCGGGGACGCGTCACGCGGCGCTCTTGCCTAACTGGCGATCGATCGCATCGAAGAGCACCGTTTCATCGACGATGGGCTTGGTGACGTAGTCGTCGAATCCGGCGCGGAGGTAGGTCTCGCGGTCGCCGGCCATGGCGTGCGCGGTGAGGGCGACGACCGGAAGCCGTGCCGTGCGCGCATCTTTGCGCAGGCGCGCGAGCACCTCGATGCCGTCCATGCCCGGCAGCGAGATGTCGAGCAGCACGACCTCGGCGCCGGCGTCGGGCAGGCCAGCGACGGCGTCGGCGCCGGTCTCGAACTCGACGATGCGGAAGCGCTCGTCGAGCAGCGCGCGCAGCAACAGCCGGTTGTCGGCGTTGTCTTCGACGACCGCGATGGTCTTCATGACGCTGTGCCGGCGTGCGGCCGGGCGGAGACGAGGAGCGGTTCGACGATGGCGAACTCGCGCTCGAGCGCCTCGAGGAGCCCGGGGAGCGCGCCCGGGTTCGTCGCCACGGCCTGTTCGGCCTCGGCGCTCAGGCGCCGCATCTGCTCGGCGCCTAACTGGGCGCAGCTCGAGACGAGCGAAGGCACGGCGAGACGCAAGGGCGCGAGGTCGTTCGCCGCGAACGCGACGCGCGAGGCCGCGATGCGTTTGGGCGCGTGCTCGAGAAACAGGTCGATCATGTCGCGCAGCAGCGCATCGCCGCCGAAGCGGCGCAGGCGCTCGAGCGCGCCGTCGAGCTCGACCGCCGAGGAGTCGGCGGCAGTACCGGTGGGTGTCGGCATCGTTAGGCGGCGGCCCGCCGCAATACGGCGCGGATGCGGGCGAGAAATCGGGGTGGGTCGGCGGGCTTCGACAGGTAGTCGTCGGCGCCGGCGTCGATGATCTCGACTTCGGTACGCGAGTCGCCCGACCCGGTGAGCACGACCACCGGGAGCGTGGCCAGCGCCGGCGTCCGGCGAATGTGGGCCAGCACGGAGCGGCCATCCACGCGCGGCATGTGCAGATCGAGCACCACCGCGGCGAACCGGCGCTCGGAAGTGAGCATCTCGATCGCGACGGCGCCGTCGCACGCCTCGTGCGGCTCGAACCCTTGTTGGGCGAGCAACGTGCACGCGAGGTGGCGCGCGATCTCGTCATCGTCGGCGACGAGGATGCGACGCGGCTCGGCGGACTTGCCGGCGGCGCCGGGGTGCGGCGCCGCGCCTAACACACGCTCGGCTTCGCGGGCGGTCGTGTGGCCGGCGGCGATGCGCGCGGCGGCGCTTTCATCGATCGAACGCGAGCCCGCAGCACCGATGCTGCGCTGCAGCGCGGAAGGCGGCGCGCCATCGGCGATGAGCTCGCGCAGCGCCGGCGTCGTCGTGACGATCTCGAATATCGGCACGCGGCCGCGCAATCCGCTGCCTCCGCAGGACGCGCACGCCTGGCCGCCGGCGCTCCCGCCGCACGCCGTGCAGACGCGGCGGAGCAGTTGCTGCGCCACGATTCCGTGCAGCGCGGCGGCGATGCGCGTGCGGCCAAGACCCAGCTCGCCTAACCGATCGATCGCGCCGAGCGCGCTCGACGCCTGCAGGACGGCGATGACGAGATGCCCCGTCGTGGCCGCCTGTGCGGCGAGATCGGTTGTTTCGCGGTCGCGCAGCTCGCCTACCAGAATCGCTGCGCCGTCGGCGGCCATCGCCTCGCGCGCGAGTGCGGCCGCCGTGAGACCGGTGCGTATGTCGACCTGCATCTGCGAGACGCCCGGCACGCAGGTGTCGATCGGATCCTCGATGCTCGTGACCGGCGTACCGCGTCCGACCACCTCGCGCGCCAACGCGTACGCCGCCGTCGTGCGACCGGAGCC
>DAHUXU010000405.1 GCA_027307005.1 Gemmatimonadota bacterium | reverse complement strand
CCGGCTGCGACAGCCGCCCAACGAAGGCATCGTTGCCGCCGTCCTTGCTCCAGGCCGGGAACAGGTTGCCCAAGTCGGTCTGATACGCGATGTACGGATAGCGATCGAACGTGACGTCGAGACCCGACACGCGCGCGCCGTGGATGCGCCGGAGCACTTCGTCGATCTTGTTCCAATTGCGCCGCCCTTCCGTCTTGAGGTGCGACACTTCGAGCGGGCAGCCCGCGCCGCCCGCCACGGCGATCGCTTCGTCCAGCGCCTCGAGCAATCGGTCGTCTTCGTTGCGCATGTGCGTGGCGTACGGCAGCCGGCGCCGCGCGCACGGGCGCGAGAGGGCGATCAGCTCGCCTAACGGAGCAAATTGTCCCGGGATGTACTCGAGGCCCGACGACACGCCGCACGCGCCGTCGGCGAGCGCGGCCTCGACGAGCGCGGTCATGCGACGCAGCTCGTCGCGTGTCGCGGGCCGGTCGTCGTCGCCCACGACCACGTGCCGGACGGTTCCGAGCCCGAGCATGCTCGCCACGTTCACGGCGCTCGGCAGTGCGTCGATAGCGGCAAAGAAGCCGCGCATCGTGGCGTACGCGGGTTCGCCCGCTTCGCCGGTCCGCGTGGGCGCGCGCGATGAGCCATCCTGCCCAACGATGACCGTCGTCACGCCCTGCCGGATGATGGATTCGGCGAGCGGGTCCACGAACAGCCCGTCGTCGGCGTGGGAGTGGAGGTCGATGAAGCCCGGCGCGACGGCGAGCCCGCGCGCGTCGATCAGGTCGCGAGCGTCGTCGCCCAACGAGCGAGCCACGGCGGTGATCCGCCCGCCCGCGATGCCGACGTCGCGCTCGATGCCGTCCGCGCCGGTGCCGTCGAACACCGTGCCGCCGCGAATGATGAGGTCGAACCGCCGCCGGCCCGGCGCACGAATCGCCGGCGCGCAGCCGGCGAGCACCAGCGCCGCGGCGGCGGCCGATTCGACGAGAAACTGGCGACGGTTAGGCAACGGGGAGCCGACTCCCGGCTGAGTTTCCGCGCCGCGCCGCCAAGGCGGACGCGTGCATGCCTAACGCTGCGCCGCGCGGCGGGGCGGGCGCGGCTCCGGCACCACCGTCGCCGGCGACCGCGCGCCGTGCGGCCCGATGCTTCGCACACCGGCCCACAGGTCATCGAGTTGCGCATCCACCACCACCGACGTGCTGTCACCCGCCGCCACCACGCGCTGCCAGGCCGGCGACGTCGTGGAGCGCAGCAGGATCTCGTACGCGGCGGCGCCGGCCACGGGCTTCCACGTGAGGCGCCACGTCTGCCCGTACGGACGCACGCGCTCGATCCGCACGCTGTCCGGCGGCGCCGGCGCCGCGCCCACCGCGCCCAACACCAGCGCGTTCACCCGCGCGATGTTGGCCGCGTAGCCGAAATTGACATGCGAGAAAACGTCGTTCGGCGTGTGCTGGCGATCGAGCGCTTCCATGCGCTCGGTGGTGCGGATGCCGGGCTCGCCTAACGCAACAAACGGCTCGTGGTCGGTGCCGCGCCCGATGCGGTCGATCGTGTGACCCGTGTCGCCATTCCACGCTTGCAGGCAGAACGCTCGTTCACCCTCTCGTCCGGTTCGGTCCAGGGTGCTCCACCAACCAGTGAGTTCGTCACGGATTACCAGAATGCCCGCCGGATTT
>DAHUXU010000394.1 GCA_027307005.1 Gemmatimonadota bacterium | reverse complement strand
GGAATAGATCGTTGGGCGAAACTTGTTGAACCCGAACGTCGGGCGGCCGCCAACCGCGAGCGCCGCGATCACGTGACCAGTCTCGTGCGCGAGAATGCTGGACACGAATCCGATCACGAATCGCGCGCGGAAGGCACGTCGCGCATGCGAGCGCTTGCGATCTGCTCGGGCTCGAGCCGAGTCGGCAGGGGTGGTATCGTTGGCCGTGGTGTCTTCGCGAGGCGCCGCGGTGGGACTTGCCGCCGGTTGCGGGCTCGATGTGTGCGTCGAAGACGAGTCTTGCGCGTGCGCAGTAGCCGCGACGGCGAGCAAAGCGAGCGAGGCGAGCGCGAGCGAAACTCGTCTCACGGTTTGGGAGAGTCGGCTGTGCGGCGGCACGCGCCAAATGTACCAGTCGGAACGCAACACGCTACGCTGGGTCGGCGGTCGTCGCTAGCGAACGCGGCGTCTGACTTGTAAGCTCATTGCAACACGTCCCGCGCCGTCGGACCGGATTGAGATTCGCTTTGGAGGAGATGTGTACCGCGACATCATCATGCAGGCACTCGAAGACCGGCGTGTGCTCGATCTCTCGTATGCCGGTGGCGCTCCGTTCGCAGTCCAGCCGCACGCGATTCTTCGAAAGCCTGACGGCACGGAGGTTCTCGAGGCGTATCAAGTCAGCGGATTCGGGAACGACACGGCCGAGCATGGATGGAAGACGCTGGATGTATCGCGCATCGAACTGGCGAGTCTGCGGGCCGAGCGATTCGAGCCGCGGCGCGATTTTCGTCCGGTGAGCGGCGGGTCGGGTCTGGTCACGGCGACGGTGTTGGGAGACCTGGCCGCCGAGATGTAGGTCGGATCGTGCCGGGATGACGAGCGGGGTGGCCGGCAGATGCCGGGCACCCCGCTTCGCATTTCGTTAGGCGGCGATGCTCAGGCGCGCTTGAGGAGCGACACGCTGCCGTTGACCGTCGACAATGTCACGTGGCGTGATCCGCCGGTTCCGATGGTTCCGTCGAACTTCTTGGCGCTCGTCGGGCCATTGCTCGTGGCGGTGAAGGCGTCGCTGATGTGGCCGGTGACAGTCTCGAAGTTCACGAACCCATTGAGCGCCGACGGCAGTACTGCCGTGACCGAGCCGTTGACCGTCTTGAGCGAGATGTCGCCGGTTGGCGGCAACGTGTCGAGAGCCGCGGTGACACTGCCGTTGACGGTGACCAGGTCCAGCGCGCCCTCGTGCGAGGCGACGTTGATTTCGCCGTTGACGACTCTGGCGTCGACAGCTCCGGATGTGCCCGACGCTTGAACGGATCCGCTGATGTTGACCAGCTCGAGGTTCACGCCCGGGGGCACGTCGATGACGAAATCCGTCCGCGCATCGGAGCCGCTGTGGAACGAGAAGAGTCCGTGATGTCTGCCGCTGCTCGAGGACTGATCGGCGCCGCAGTCGTCGCCGCTATGGTAGAGCACGCAGATGGTGACGCCATCCGGTCCGACGTTCTTCACGAAATGGACGTCGTCGCCGCCGTGCGTCCACTTCTTGGAGGCATGCACTTCGACGTTGGCGTCCTTGCCGGCAACGACGTTGATGGTGCCATTCAAGTTGTGGACATGGAGCCACTGGCCGGCCGGAACAGTGCCCGTCCACTCAAAGGCGTTGGCTTGGTAGTGTGCGCGTCGCGCGACGCATCCGCTGGCGACGAACGCAGCGATACCGACGGCGATCAGGACCCGACGCATGGCGACCTCGTGTGCGATCGTGAGTTTGACCTCGCGGGCGCGTAACACTGCGCCCCGCCCGGGTTCGCGCAAGCGGCCGGGGCGGGGCGTGAGCACCCGCAATCAATACTACGGGCGCGGGGTCAGCCGTGTTTCCTGAGCTCGATGCTGCCGTTGACCGTGTGGAATTCAATGTGCCGGCCGCCGGATCCGATCGTTGCGTGGAGATGATGGCGGGGATTGATGGATCCGCTCAGGGTGAGCGGGAAGTCCGACGTGAGCGAACCGTTGACGGTTTGCATGTCGATGTCCGCGTTGAGGCCTGCCGGCAGCTCCGCGGTGATCGATCCGTTGACTGTGCTGTAGTTGAGATCGCCGTCGCCGCTCAGTGCATCCATGCGCACGGAGACGTCGCCGTTGACCGTGCTCGCATCGACGGGCCCGGCCGCGGTAGATGCTTCAACCGTTCCGTTGACGGTGTGTGCCTTGACGGGTGCCGTTGCTCCCGAGACGCTGACATCACCGTTGACCGTGCCTGCGTTCATCTTCACGCCTTTGGGGAGCTTGACCGTGAAGTGAACCGAGACGTGATCGTTGCGGCTCCCATCGTGGTGCGAGTGATAGCCGCTGTCGTCACAGCTGTCGTCGTCGTTCCAGAGTGCGCAAATGGTGACGTTGCTGCCGTCCTTCATGACCTGAAAGTGGACGCGCTGCGGCTCGGCGTCGCCGTGGTATTCTTTGGTAGCGTGCACCGAGGCCTCGTCACCCGAGGCGGCTTCGACGTTCACGGGACCATTCAGGTTGCGAATCGTGAGCCAGCTGCCTGCGGGGATGGTGCCCGACCAGTCGAAGGTGTCACCGTTCTGCGTTTGTGTGTTCTGCGCGAGCGCCGGCGCGGCGAGCGCAACGAGGGCTGCCAGGGCAAGCATGCCGTGAGAAATGGTTCGCATCGTCGTTAGTCCTCGTGGGAGTGGCCGGGCCGTTCGACCGTGATGTCGCCGCTGAACGTTTCGGCAGTGACTCGGGCACCGCCGCCGTTGATCGAGAATTCCATGTGCTTGTGCCCGACCTCGGAGCCGGGTTGGAGCGTCATGGGGTAGTCGCTCTGCAGGTCGCCGCTGAACGTGTTGACGTCGAAGGTGACGCCGGTCGATGGGACTGCGAGCTGGATGTCGCCGGAGTGCGAGTGAAACTCATAGCGACCCGCGCGATCGACGGTTCCGCCGAATCGTGTTTCACCGCTCACGGTTTGCGTGTGAACGAAGGATGACTTCGTGCCGCCGAGGACGATGTCGCCGCTGGTGCTCTGGGCGTCGATGTCGCCGGTGATGTCGTTGGCTTCGAGATCGCCGCTCACGGTGCTGGCGCGGAGTCCTCGGCCGACGTTTCTGGCTTTCAACCCTCCAGACACCGACTCCATCGTCGCTCGGCCCGTTGCGTCGGAGACGGAGACGTCGCCGCTAACGGAGCGTGCTTCGACATCAGTGCCGCCATCGGTGGTGATGTCCGCGGAGACGCTGTGGGTGATGAGGCGCGCGCCGGCGGGGATTGTGACTTGGTACTCGGTGTCGCCCATGTTGCCGTGTTGCGAGCGGACGGAGAGGCTCACTCGACCGCTCGACGCGTCGAATTGCAGCAGGCCGCCTTCGCTCGTGGCGTGGACGCGGACCTGGTCGCGGTTCCAACTGGTGACTTTGATCTCTCCCGAGATGAGCGAGAGCTCGACGACGCCGCCGGCGGAGAGCGCGACTGTCGTGTCGATGCGGGACGAGGCGTCGTCGTCGTCATCCCGGTGTTGTCGTTGCGCCGGCAGGAGCGCGGGCGTGGCCGCCATCACGGCGGCCAGGCACATGGCACTATAGAATCGGGCACACATTGTGAGCCTCACGTGCGAGCGGGGAGTAGAGCAACAGTGCGGAGCAGGGCGATCTTCTGGTTGTATGCGTCGTTCAACTGGTTATGCAGGAAGCGGCTGTTCGGATCGCGATCCAGGGCCGCGCGACTCTGGGCGATGGCCTGGTCGATGATCTGGAGGTTCTTTTCGATGACCGCGATGGTTGCGGTGTCGAGCTGCGAGCGCCGGTCGCGGACGATCGAGTCGAGCTGGGCGATCTCGCGGGCGTAGATTTCCTGGACCGGCACTGCGTTAGGCGCGCTGCCGGACGCGTTTCGCGCGCGCGGCAGAGGCGCCGGGATCGACGGAAGCGAGTCGTACTGCGCGAGCGGCGTGCTGCTGTCGGCTGTGCTGGCAACGGTGCTGCCGTTCGGCAACGCCGTACGGGTGGCAAGGAGCGTGATGCCGACCGTGGCTGCGATGAGCACGGCTGCCGCGGCGGCGAGCGGCGCCGGCGCCAGGTACCACGGCCTAACGAACGGCCGGCCGGCGTTGCGGCGGCCGGCGTCGTGCAGCGCGACCACCGGCGCATCGATGCGGTCCGCGATTCCCGGCCACAGGTCGCGCGACGGCTCGAGATCGGGGAGCGCCGCCGCCGCCGTCGTGATCGTGGTGAGGTCGGCCAGCAACGCGCGACACCGGTCGCACCGGGACGCGTGCGATTCGAGCGCGGCGCGAGCACCAGGATCGAGGGTGCCTTCCAGGTACTCGGAAAGCATCGCGTCGAATTGATCGCAGGTGAAGAGTTGGTTGGTCATCGGTTCAGTGCCTCGCGCAAGAGAAGTCGGGCGCGGTGGAGCTGCGCCTTACTGCCGCCTGCGGTTACGCCGAGCATCTCGGCGATTTCCTCGTGTCGATAGCCTTCTATGTCGTGCAACACAAACACGCGTCGTGCACCGGGAGGCAATAAGGCGATCGCTGCCTCGAGGTCCATCCGATCGGCGTACGATGGCGGCGCGGTCGAGCCGTACGACTCTTCGGCATCCTCGTCGTCATCGCCGGCCGCCGCGCGCGATCGCTCGCGGCCCT
>DAHUXU010000387.1 GCA_027307005.1 Gemmatimonadota bacterium | reverse complement strand
CCCGCCAGCGCGACGCTGTCGGCGGTGTCGGGCAGCGCATCGCCCAGGGTATGTGCGAGTTGGACGATGCGCGGCCATCGTTCCGGCGATCGCACGAGCCGGAGCAGGGCCGGGCGGTGGTGCGCGAGCAGGAACCGCCCCATGGCCGTGTTGGCCGCGATCATGAAGTCTTCGATCAGGAGCCGCGCCGCGTCGACCCGCACCACGGCGAGGTCCGTGACCGTTCCGTTAGACATAACCGGCGTGGCCTCGATCGTCTCAAGCTCGAGCGCGCCGTGCGATTCGCGCCGCCGGCGAAGGCGCTGGGCCAGTGTGTGCTGGAGCTGCAGCTGGTCGGCGAGCGCGCGGTTCGCTGCCACCTGCGGCGGCGCGGCACCCCGGCCCTCGAGCCAGTCGCCGACGCTCGGATAGGCGAGCTGCGCGTGGTTGCGCACCAGCGCGGCGTACGCGTCGCTCCGGGCGAGCGTTCCGTCGCCGCAGACGTCGACCTCGATGATGATGGCGCGCCGGTCCGTGTCCGCGCGCAGGGATGTGAGGTCGTACGACAGCGCTTCCGGCAGCATCGTGAACGTGTGCACGCCCAGATAGACGGACGTCGCGTTGGCGCCGGCCGCGCGGTCGAGCGGCGAGTCGGCGGGCACGAGCGCGTCCACATCGGCGATCGCGACGCGCAGTCGCACGACATCGCCATCGAGCTGCTCGGCAATCTCGAGCTGATCCAGGTCGCGCGTGTCGTCGTTGTCGATCGACGACCACAGGAGGCTGCGCATGTCGCGCCGGCCGGCGGTATCGTTAGGCGACGGGTGTGCGACGATGTCCGCCAGTTGTGTGGACGCGTCTGCCGGAAGGTCGGGCGTGAAGCCGGCCTCGGTCATGTCGCGCCGCGCGGCCGCCTGGAGGTCGAATGCCGCGCGGCGCGTTCTCGCTCCGGCGGTCATGCGGCGGGACGCTCGGCGCCCGACACCGCGCGGTCGAGCACGGGTTCCGTGACGACGAGCACGGAGCACGGCGCCGCGCGCAGCACGCGGTCGGCCACGCTGCCTAACAGGGTCTGGCGCACGCCGCCCGCGCGGTGGCGGCCCATCACGATCACCCGGGCGGAGAGACGGGTCGCGGCCGCCACGATCTCATCGGCCGGGTCGCCGTAGGCGACCTCGCCGCGGGTGCGCGTGCGGTCGAAGCCGTGCTGGACGAGCTCCTGCATCCAGACGTGCGCGTCTTCCAGTGCGCCGACGCCTAACGACGGAATCTCCGGCTCCGGCGATCCCGTCACGATGGCGGCCAGCGAGACCAGCGTGCCGAGCACACTCTCGCTCACCACGTGAAAGCCGGTGACCGCGGCGTCGAAGCGCGTGGCGAGGAACGCGGTCCACTGTTGCAAGCCGGGCGTGAGGCCCGCGTCATCCATCGCCACGAGCACGGTCGATGGTTTGACGGGCAGCGGCTCGCGCGCCAGCATCACCGGCGCCGGCGCCGCGCGCGCGACGCGCTCGGCCGTGCTGCCTAACCGCTTGAGCACGCCGCTCCGCGTGCCGTGCGCGCCGGTCACGACCAGATCGGCGCCGTACTCCGCGGCCACCGCACCGACGACGTCGTCGGCGCGTCCGTCGCGGACTTCGAGCCAGATGCGTTGCACGCCGAGCGATGCGCTGAGCTCGCGGAGTTGGCGGTCAGCACCCTGATGCGCGGTGCCGGCGAGCGTCTCGCGCGGCGGAAAGCGCCCGCGCAGAAAATGCGGCGCCTCCGGTACGTCCACCGCGTGCACGAGCACGAGCTCCGCATCGGCAGCGAGTTCCCGTGCGGCCCAACGCACGGCCGCCACCGACTCGGCGCTGAAATCGACTCCCACAACGACCCGTCGCACGACCATCGACTGCCTCGAAGAAGAACGTCACGCAGCGCAGCGCGCTCGCCGATGCCGGCGAGGCGCCGCTGCAATGTGTCAGGTTTCCGGACTCTGCACCTTGTAGACCGCCGCCGCGGCCGCGCCGCCGAGCAATCCGCCGACGATGTAGAGCCACACGTGCGACATCGTACCGCCGCCCGTGATCATGCTCGCGATCGCCGGGCCCGTGCCGACGGCAGGATTGAACGCGCCGCCCGAGACGCCGCCGCCCGCGTACACGCCGGCGGTAACCGTTAGGCCAATGGCGAGTCCGTAGTACGAATTGCCCGAGGTCTTCGGATTCGTCGCCGTTTGCAGCACGACGAGACAGAGCGCGAACGTGAACAGGAACTCGATCACCAGCACCTGCAGCGTGGTCGCCGACGGCGCGGGCGCCACGACAAACGACTTGCCCATGATGAAATACGAGATGAGTCCCGCGATGATTGCGCCGATGAGCTGGGCGATCCAATACGGAACCACCTGCGAGCCGCTCAGTTTTCCGCGCATCCACACCGCGAGCGTGACCGCCGGGTTGAAGTGGCCGCCGGAGATGTGACCACCCATGTACACCATGATCATCAGCGACACGCCGATGGCGAGCGCCGCTGCCGGCGTACCGTTCAGCACGGTCAGGCATACGGTGAATACGAGAAAGAAGGTACCGATGCACTCCGTGATGTACTCGCGCATGGTGGGTCTCCTCGTTGGCGCCGTGGTTGAGGACGAAAACGCGGGGGCGGGCCGGGGCGCGTGCCCCGGCGATTTGGTGCAGCGCACCTAACATAGCGCGGGTACGCCGCGCGCGCCGCGTCGCAGAACGGTCACGCTGCGCTCGTGACGATACTGCTGCGTCCGCCATGTTTCGATGCAGGCGTGTTTCGGTCCCGGTGGGATCGCCGCGGCCGGGACGCACGCGCCTCGTGCCGGACCGGGCTTGGCGAACGCCGGCTGCGGGATGGCGAACCGCGGACCGCCAAGGGCGGCTGCGTGCGTCCGGTTTCCGGCGCCGGCGCAGCGTTAGGACAGCGGATGCATGGTCGCAGCGCCCGCCGGGTCGCCGGCATTTTCCCCGACTTGACAGGCCTTCCGGATCGCGCATATCAGCATCCACCGCGCGATCGCGTGCGGGCCTCTCCGCCGCGTCCGGCCGGCCACCACTCATCGTTGCGGAGGATTCTGTATGCGATTGGTTCCGCGTCATTTGCGCGCCCTGACCGTTCTGCTCGCCGCGGCAGGAGCGGCCGCGTGCAGCGACCTGCCCACGGCGCCATCGTTAGGCGAAAACGTCCGCGCGGATCTCGGCGCCGGGGCGCCGCCGCAGCACCTGATCGTCATGAAGCAGGGCGCCACCTCGATGGCCGACCTGGTGGCGCAGGTGCAATCGTTAGGCGGGCACCTCGTGCGCGCGGTGCCCGAGATCAACGTCGTCACGGTGAGCGGGTTGAGCGATGCCGCGGCGGCCGTCATCGCGAATCGCAGCGACGTCGATGGCCTCCAGGCCGATCCCGAGATCGCGATGATTCCGCCGCGGGAGCAGATCCTCGGAACGCCGATCCAGGCACAGTCGGATCAAACCGGCGCCTTCTTCTTCCAGGCGTTCCAGTGGAACATCCGGCAGATCAAAGCCGACCAGGCGTATCTCACCTCGAGTCAGGGCAACGGCACGCTCGTGTGCGTGCTCGACACCGGCATCGATCCCAACCACCTCGATCTCCAGGGCAAAGTCGATCTCGGCATCAGCACATCGTTCGTCCCCAGCGAGCCCGACATCATCGACCACAATTTCCACGGCACGTTCGTGTCGGCGCTGATTTCGTCGAACGGGCTCGGGATGGCGTCGGTCGCACCCGATGCGAAGCTGTGCATGATCAAGGTGCTCGACAAGAACGGGATGGGATCCTTCAGCAGTGTCATCGCCGGGATCGTCTACGCGGCCACCCACGGCGCGAACGTCATCAACATGAGCCTCGGTGCGCTGGACACGATCAGGGGGCCGGACGATGTGCATCTGGTGGATGCGATCAAGCGCGCCATCAATTTCGCGATCAAGAATGGAACGGTGCCGGTGGCGGCGTCGGGCAACAACGCCGTCAATCTGTCGACCGCGGGTCCGCACGTGATGGAGATCCCCGCCGAGATTCCCGGGGTGATTTCGGTGGGCGCCACGGCGCCGGTGGCTCAGCAGGACTTCGATCGGATCGCTTCGTACTCGAACCTGGGATTTCCGGGCGTCGATGTGTTTGCGCCGGGCGGCGATGAGGTGCAGGGCAGTGTGCTTCAGGATCTCATCATTTCGGCGTGCGCAGCGACGGCGGTGCCGCAGTGCGCCGGCGAGATCTCGTATGTCTTCGGCGCCGGCACCAGCTTCGCCTCGCCGCACGTCGCGGGCGAAGCGGCAGTGGTGGTGTCCGACTTCGCGAAAGGCGAGAGCGTTGGGCATCTCACGGCCTGCATCGAATCATCGGCGGATCACCCGACCGGCAAAGAGGTCGATCCGCTCTACGGGCACGGCCGGATCGACGTGCTGACGGCCGCGGCGTGCAGGAATTGACGGCGGCTGCCTAACGCAACACGAAAACAACCACGGGACATGGGCTCTCCTCGGAGAGAGCCGCATGCCCCGTGGGTCCTACGCACACCCCGCGGCCCCCTCCCGAAGTGGCTGGGGCCGCGGCGGTGCGCCGCTACGGTTTGGTCGTGCTCCAGAACGTGGCGCGCAACACGGATGGCTCGAGGAGATTCGTTTCCGCATCCAGTCGGCCTAACGCGCGAATCACGGCCAGCGTCGCCCAGGCCTCGGCGTCGAGCGACTCGTCGTTCTCCCACATGAGCTCGCGCGTCACGTAGCCGTGCAGCCGGGCGCGCGACGCCGGATCGATGTCCCGCTGGATGGCCCGCAGCGCCGGGAGATAGACGCGCTCGGCGCCTAACCATCGGGACACGGCGCGCCGTCCTTCGCCCGCGGCGCCCGCCACCAGCGCGATGCGCGCGCCGGTCAGCATCAGCCGCAGCACGCGCCGCTGCGGCTCGGTCAGCTCGTGAAGCTCGACGTCGAACTGGGTCAGGGCCCGCGCATGCGAGGCCGCGCCGGCCGCGTCGTGGTCGAGCGTGAGCGCGGGACGCCGCTGGTCGTCGCGAGGATCGGGCCACATGGATGTCGTTGGGCTCTGGCGCCGCTGTCCCAGCGTTGGACTCACCACATCGGGGTCCACGGGATGGGCGCTCGAGATCTGGAACCGCTCTGCCAGCATGCTCATCAGGACTTCTCCGTTTCGACTGCGTCTCAGCGCGTCGTTCCGCGCGCCCACAAGAAGCGATGCTCGCGAAGTGCGCGCAAGCTGCCAAATTTCCTAGCGCGAAGAACTAGGGAAAACCCCAGTTGCTCCCATCGCGCTTTATCGTTAGGAGTTGTCCTGCATCGATTCGATTCCGGTCGAGCGCGCGAGGCCGCGCGCATCGGCCTTCCCCAGCAGGAGGCGTTATGGCCCCGCGCACGCACGATCACGGCATTTCGTTGGACCAGGCGAAGCAGCTCGTCCAGAACCATCATCGCAGTGCGCCCGCGGGCGGCGAGCGGTGCGGCTATTTCGCGCGCGCCGCGTTCGACGAGATTTTGGCGCAGCCGGGGTGCACAGGCATTCGCTTCTATCATGCTCGCGACGCCGCCGGTACGTCGACGCTCGTGTTCGTTGGCGTCAACGAACAGCAGGTGGACATGTTGGATGGGCCGATCATCGAAGATCATGTACCGTGTCCGCCGAACTGTGGCGGCACGACGTTAGGCGGCGGCTGAGGCTGCGCGGGTGGACAAACTACACGCTGCCCCTTAGACGGCGCTGTGCCTCTGGGCGTTTTCGCTCTGTCAGGAAAGACAGGTTGCGCGCCACGCGATGCTGCTCGCCGTGTCGATCTACATGGTGGTGTGCCTGGTGTTGCAGCTGTTCGTGGTGAGACTCGGCCGATTGAGGGAGTACGCGGGACCGGTGAGCTATCTGCTCGTGTTGGGCGTGGCCGTCGCACACTCGCATCGAATATCGGCGCGCACGATGTTGTTAGGTTGACGGCAGCCGACTGTTCTGGATTTCTGCCGGCATGATCATGGCTGGTACAGCGATTCGTGGCTTAACGGTAACCACACGGTGGAGGCCCGGACCACCGTGACGCGCATCATTTCTAACGCGCAGGGCATT
>DAHUXU010000374.1 GCA_027307005.1 Gemmatimonadota bacterium | reverse complement strand
GCGATGGGGTGGTCGAGCCGGACGGCGGCCACGGTGCCGTGCACCGCGAACGCGTGGGGATCGCCGAGCGGCACCGCGTCGCCGTTCACGCTCAGCCGCTCCATCACATCGCCCTGCGTGATGTCGGTGACGTAGTCGTCGCGCGATTCCATGGCCGTATTGTAGTTCTGCAGGAGCCTGAGCACGATCGTATGGAGCGTGTCGGGCGACGTGTTGTGCAGCGTGACGTGCTCGGTGCCGTGCAGCACCGCGCTGTCCACGTCCAGCCGTGCGTCGATGTCGTAGTCGACGCTCTGCTGCCAGTAGCTCTTGCCGGGCGACCCGTTGGAGTCGCGGGTGCCGGCGCGGTACGCGCGCTCGATGTCCGGGCCGAGCGGGATGGTGCGTTGGACGGGGCGCGCGGGCCAGCGGGCGGACTGCGCCGCCGCGGCGCCGGGCACGGCAATGGTTAGGCATACGGCGGCCGCCGCGAGGCCGCCGGCAGGGAAGCACACGAGTCGAGTGGGCATTCGGGAGTGCGAGTGCAGGGTGGGGGTAGACCGCGTTGGGCGCGACGGCGGACGATCGTTCCGGCTTGACTAACGTATCCAGGATCGCATATTGGGTCCGGCAAGATCGCGTTCCGCAGGCACCCCGCCGGTCCATCGTCGCGTATCGACCCGCTGAATCATAGCATCCGCTCTCGTGCGGCGGGTGTCAGGAGAGCGTCATTGTCCCGCAGTGCGCCTCGGTCCAGTGGTGGCGTATACGCCGGTTCGTTCCTGGAGTGCCTGCTGTTGGCGACGGTGCTCTCGGTGGTGCCTGCGGCGCAAGGCGTCGCGCAGACCGCTCCGGTCAACGCGAACGCGGACGGCCAGGCGTCATCGGTGAGCGCACCCGACTCGACCTGGCTCGTCCAGGATTCCATCGCCCGGGCGTGTCTCGATACGCTGTCCGACGGAAGCGTGCGCCCGGTCACCGTGTACCAGGTCGCGGCCGCTTCCGACACGAGCCCGGCTGTGCTCGATCAGGTCGCGCTGATTTCCGAGCGCGTCGGCGAGCGCGTGCGTGCTGCGTTAGGCGGTGGTACGGGTGCGGTGCCGAACGTGGATTCGCTGGTGCCGTGGCGACGCCTCGCCGGACGCGTGCCGATCCGGATCGTCCTCCACCGCGATGCCGCCGCGACCTGGGCGGTCGACGGCAGCGCCGGCCCGACGAAAGCGAAGCTTGCGACGCTTTACGCCGCCGTGCTCCGAAGCATGCCTGACGATGCGTTGGATGTGGTATTGCCCGCGCCACCCGCGCCCGACTCGGTGCTGGTCTGGGTCACGCTGACCAGCAGCGAATCGTCGATTCGGCCGCTTCCGCGGCCAGGCTATCCGATGGTGGCGGTCTTTCGCATGTCCGGCGTTGCGTTCACACCCGCCATCGCGAGGCGGAACAACCCGGTGCCTGCCTACCCCCTGGATGCCGCAGAGCGGCGGATCGGCGCGGACGTCGTTGTCGGCCTCGTCGTTAGGCCGGGAGGCCGCGCTGACGCGGAGGTGAGGACCATCGTCATCTCATCGCCGGAGCCGATGGATGCGAGAGCCCATGACCACTTTGCTCGTGAGTTCAGGTCGGCCGTCGAAGGCGTCGTCAAGGAGATGCGGTTCGAGCCCGCCCGCATCGGCGGCTGCGTCGTGCCTCAGCGGGCGGACTTTCCCTTCAGCTTCCGGCGCGGGTAAGTCGCTGCCCGGCAGCATGGCCAAGCAGTCCATCAGACATGCGCCTCGACGTCATGAGCGACAATCCATTCGAGACGGCGCCGTCGAGGTGCGCGACCGTGTTCCACGATTCCGTCGTGCGTCAGTCGGGAAAGCCGGTGCACACATGCGTTGGAGGATGAGTCCTGTGCGACTGCAGCGTTGGGCCGGGGCGTTCGCCGCCGCGCTCGGGATGACGGCCACCGCGCGGGCGCAGCCCCCAGCCGCGCTCGATTCGTCGAGCGTCGGCGTGGCGACCCCGTGCCGAAACCCCGTCGAACGTTGGGCCGGGGCGTTCGATTTCGTCAGTCAATCGCTCTCCGCCGTCGACAGCGCCAATATCTCGGCAAGCGAGCTGCTCCGGCTCGACCAGCGCATCGGCGGAGGCGGCGCGCGAAGCGTTAGGCGGGTCGGACACCCTCGTCCCGCGCGCCGATACGTTAGGCGCTCTCGGTGACGATGGCGCGGTGCCGCTGACGATCGTCCTGCACCGCGACGCGCCGGCCACCTGGCACCCGGCGCCGTCCACGGACAGCGCGGATGCACGCCTGTCCACGTTCTACCGCGTGGTGCTCGGCAGCATGGCGCCTAACGACCAGCGGACTCCCTGGCCGACAGGAGCGACGAGCGACTCGGCAATAATCCGCGTGTGGATGAGCACGCAGCAATTCGGCCGACTCATGAATGCCGGGATTGCATGGCGCGTCGTCATGGAAGCGACCATCGACGCGGACGGCAACCTGAAGCGGAACACGATCCAGGACATCCGGTCGATGGCGACGACTTCGGACTCGGCGCACTTCACCGACTACTACACGCAGGTCGCCGACGCCGCGCGCGATGCCATGACCCACAGCATTTATATGCCCGCGCACCGCGGCGGATGCGCCGTCGAACAGGTCATCCGTCAATCGTTCTTCGTGAGTCCCACCCGGACGCGGTGATGCGCCTAACGGGCCGCCGCGCGGCCAGCCGATGGATCGCGGCCGTGGCGACGACGGCCTGGATCGCGGTTCCCGCCGGCGCCGCATCACAGATCGCCACGGTGCCCGCGATCTGGCCGGAGAGCAGCGCGTGCGCCGATACGGTGACGCCGGAGCGATTCGTCAAGACGACGATCTTT
>DAHUXU010000551.1 GCA_027307005.1 Gemmatimonadota bacterium | reverse complement strand
AAGGGGCCATGGCTGTGAAATTTGTCCACGAATATCTTGCGGAACGCTCCCCGTGACGGGTATGAGACCTGCATGCGCGCTGCGCGGACGTCCGCGCATCTCGGCGCCTCGTCCGCCCGGCGCCCGCAGATCGCGGCCGGTCTCACTGCTTTCACGACGTGGAGGTTCCCGGTGGCTGACACGAGCCGCACGGCTCGCTCCGACTACAGCCGAATCGCGCGCGTTCTCGAGCAAGACGGCGCCGGGCTCCTCGATGCCTGGGTTGCTGCCCAGTCTGCCGTCAGATCCGCGCGCGGCAGCATCTCCGCCAACGAGTTGCGCGCTCAGTCGCGCGAATTCATCGCGCTGCTCGAGAAGGCGGCAGCCAACAATCCAGGGGACGTCGGCGGCGCCGGGTGGGACGAGGTCCGTGGATTCCTGGCAGACCTTTCCAGGTCTCGGGCGACGCAAGGGTTCTCTCCGTCCGAGACGGCCACGTTTGTGTTCTCGCTCAAGGAGCCCTTGTTCACCAGACTGCGCCGCTTCGCAGGCTCCGACACCGACCTGCTCGCGAACGATGTGTGGAACGCCACCGCCATTCTCGACGAGCTCGGCCTCTACACCACCGAGGTCTATCAGAAGAACCGGGAAGCGCTGATCGCCCGGCAACAACAGGATCTGCTCGAGTTGTCGACGCCCGTCGTCAAGCTCTGGGATGGAATTCTTGCGCTGCCGATGGTCGGCACGCTCGACAGCAGCCGCACCCAGATCGCCATGGAAACGCTGCTCCAGCGCATCGTGGAAACGGGTTCGGACGTCGCAATCCTCGACATCACCGGCGTGCCGCCGGTGGACACCCTCACGGCACAGCATCTTCTCAAGACGGTGAACGCCGTCCACCTGATGGGCGCCGAGTGCATCATCAGCGGGATTCGCCCGCAGATCGCGCAGACCATCGTGCACCTGGGTGTCGACCTGACCGGTGTCGTGACCAAGTCGAGTCTGGCGGACGCCTTCAAGTTCGCGCTGCAGCGCACGGGCCGCTCGGTGGCTCGAATCGCCCCTCCTGCTCCGGAATCGCGCGCCCGCGAGCGCGCCTGAGGGACCAATCGATGGAGCGCATCCCGATCCTCCGGATGGGGCCGTTTCTCATCGTCAGCATTCAGGTCGACATGCACGACCGGCTGGCGCTCACGCTACAGGCAGATCTCGCGGCGCGCATCTCGGAGACGGGCGCACGGGGCTTGCTGCTCGACATCTCATCGCTCGAAGTGGTGGACTCGTTCATCGGGCGAATGATCTCGGACATTGCCGGAACATCGCGCGTTCTGGATGCTGAAACGGTTGTCGTGGGCATCCAGCCCGCCGTCGCGATCACGCTCGTCGAGCTCGGACTGTCGCTGCCCGGAGTGCGCACGGCACTCAACGTAGAAAAGGGAATGGCGCTGCTGCGCGCGGCGACTGCCGATGCCAGACAGTGGGACGCGGCTGCCGGCTCTGAAACATCGTCCGAGAATGCCGATGGCAGTGCTGCGATGTGAAACCATGCCGGTTCGCTCGCAACAAGACGTGGTCGCGGTTCGGCAGAGCGTGCGATCATGGGCCGTCGCGCAGGGGCTGAGTCTCGTCGACCAGACGAAAATTGTGACGGCGGCGAGCGAGCTGGCGCGCAATACGCTGGACCACGGGGGCGGCGGCACGGCGCGCCTCGAGGCAGTGAGCGACGACGGACGCGCGGGCCTGCGGCTCACGTTCGAGGACCGCGGGCCGGGAATTGCAGACGTTTCGCTGGCGATGACGGATGGCTACTCCACGGGCAAGGGCTTGGGCCTCGGCCTGGGCGGGGCCAAGCGGCTGTCCAACGATTTCGACCTCTGGTCGCGCGCCGGCGAAGGCACGCGCGTGACCATTACCAAGTGGAAGTGACGTGATGGTGCCGGAATCGACCGCGCTCCCGGCTTTGGACGATGCGTTAGGCGGGCCGGCATCTGTCGCGCTCGAGGTCACTGAGCAGAGCCACATCGGCGAAGCGCGCCGGCGCGCCGCGCCGCTGGGCGTAGCCGCGGGCATGAGCGAGACCGAGCGCGGCACTCTGGCCGTCGTCGTGACCGAAGCGGCGACCAACCTCGTCCGCCACGCGTCGCAGGGGCTGCTGCTCCTGCGCACGGTGGGTCGGCGGCCGTCCGGCGTGGAGCTGCTCGCGCTCGACAAAGGGCCCGGAATCGCCGACCTCGGCAAGGCAATGGCTGACGGATTCTCGACGGCCGGATCGGCAGGACATGGGTTAGGCGCGATTCGCCGAATGGCAGACGAGTTCGATCTGTACTCGTCGCCCGACGGCGGCACGGCGCTGTTCGCGCGCGTCATCGCGAAGGCGCACGCCGGCGACGTGGACGCGGAGCGCGGCGCGGCCGGAGTCGTGTGTCTTCCACTCGGCGCCGAACGGGCGTGCGGCGACGCGTGGCTCATCGATCGCTCGACACACCGAACACTCGTCGTGCTGGCGGATGGACTCGGACATGGATTCGATGCCGCGCGGGCGGCTGAAGTGGCCATGCACGTCGCGCGCGAACGCTGCCGCAACTCGCCGGGCCAGATCATCGAGGCGGCGCACAACGCCATGCGGTCGACGCGCGGAGCCGCGGTCGCCGTCGCCGCCATCGTGCCGTCCGAGAACCGGCTCACGTTCGCCGGCATCGGAAACATCTCCGCCGTCATCGTGGCAGCGGATGGCGCCAAGAGTCTCGCATCGCACAACGGGATCGTTGGGCACGAGTTGCGAACGGTGCGCGAGTTCACGTATCCATGGTCCGACGCGTCGCTGCTGGTGATGCACTCCGATGGGATCAGAACGCGCTGGCAGTTAGGCGCGTATCCGGGCCTGGAGTCGCGGCATCCGGCGCTGATCGCCGGCACGTTGTTTCGCGACTTCACGCGTGGACGCGACGATGCGACCATCATGGCGGTTCGCGTGCGTTCGTCATGACCGCGACTCCCGAAATACTCCCGCTGCTCGAGTCCGGGATCTCGACGGCCGCGGATGTCGTGCGTGCGCGCCGCGACGCGCAGCAGCTCGCCGATGCAGTCGGCATGGGCAGTGAGGATCTCAGCTGCTTCGCGACCGCGGTCGGCGAGATCGCAATGCACGCACATGCATGCGGCGCCGCCGCGGTGCGATTTTCGGTGGAGCGCCGGAGCGGCGACGGCCAATGGCTCGTTGCACGCGTCGCTGCCAGCCCGACGGCGATGCGCGACTTCGATGCCACCCCGTCGAGCGGCGATGTCGCCAATCCCGAGGCCGACGTCGTGGCTGCCACACAGATCGTCGCGCACTTCCATTATTACCGCGCCGACGACGGAGCGACTGTGTTCGAGCTCGGGCATCCACTTCCGGCCTCCGCCCAACCGTTCGGTCCGGCGGACGCCGCGCGCGTTGCCGGCGCCCTCCCGCCGCACGCGTCGTTAGACGCCGTGTCGGAGGCGCGACACGAAAATCGCGAACTGCTGCGAGCGATCAGCGCCGGTCGGCGACACGAAATGCAAATCGAGTGGCTGAACGGCGAGCTCGAAGCGACGAATCGCGGCGTCATGGCGCTCTATGCGGAGCTCGAGGATCGCGCCGAAGATCTCAAGCGCGCATCGGAGCACAAGACGCGCTTTCTCTCGGACGTGAGTCACGAGCTGCGCACGCCGATGACGTCGGTGCTCAACCTCGCGCGGCTCCTCCTCGATCGCACGGACGGGCCGCTCACCGAGGAACAGGAGCGGCAAGTGGAACTGATCCAGCAATCGGTGCAGACCGTCTCCGGCCTCGTGAACGACTTGTTGGACATCGCGCGCATCGAAGCAGGACACAGCACGCTCCGGTATCGCGCGGTCACGGTGCGCGAGCTGCTTGCCGCGCTGCGCGGGATTTCTCGTCCGCTCCTCACGTCCGACGCCGTGAATCTCTCGTTCGACGACGATGAGTCAGGCACGGTGCTCGAGACGGACGACACCCGGCTGGCGCAAATTCTGCGCAACCTGCTGTCGAACGCCATCAAGTTCACCGAGCGCGGCGAGATCAGCGTGTCGGCACGCGTCGAGATAGGAGACATGGTGCGCTTCGATGTCCGGGACACCGGTATCGGCATCGCGGCTGCGGATCAGGAGCGCATCTTCGAAGAGTTCACGCAAATCGACAGCCGCTTGCAGCGGCGCGTGCACGGCAGCGGTCTCGGATTGCGTCTGTCGCGCACGCTCGCCACGCTGCTCGGCGGCCGGATCGAGCTGGTGAGCGCGCCGGGGCGCGGGTCGACCTTCAGCGTCATCGTTCCACGGCGGCACTCCGGTTGGGCCGAGCAGCCCGCGCCTAACGAGCCCGCACCGCATGAGGCAACGGTATGATGAGCATGCACACGGAAGGCGGCGTGCCCGTCGATCCCGCGCCGCGCAACGATCTGCCTCCGAACGCGGATCGCACGGTCATCGAGATCCACGGGCCGGTGGACGATGTGCCGGAGTCCCTCGGCGACGGCGGAGTTCCGTCGGTGCTCGTGGTGGACGACACGCCCGGCAACCGGTACACTGCCGGACGCGTGCTGCGCGGCGCCGGCATGCGTGTCACGGAAGCCGAGACCGGCGCCGAGGCGCTCCGCTTCGCGAAGGCGCAACCGGATCTCATCGTGCTGGACATTCGACTGCCCGACATGACGGGCTACGATGTCTGTCAGCGACTGAAGGCCGATCCGGCAACGAAGTTCATTCCGCTGATGTATCTCTCGGCGAGCTACACCGGCAGCGCGGATCGCGCGTACGGC
>DAHUXU010000364.1 GCA_027307005.1 Gemmatimonadota bacterium | reverse complement strand
AACAGGTCTTTGAGGATGCGCGCCGCCTTGGGATCGAGCCCCACCATCGGCTCGTCGACCACGATCACCTCGGGGCGATGCAGAAACGCGCTGGCGATGATGAGCTTCTGCCGCATGCCGTGGCTGTAGCTCTCGACCAGTTCGTGCTTCCACTCCGAGAGATCGAACAGCGCGAGCAGCTCATCCATGCGCCGGTCGACGGCCGCGCCATCCTGGCTGTACAAGCCGGCGACGAATCGCAGAAACTCGGCGCCGCTCAACTTCTCGTAGATGAATGGACGGTCGGGGATGTAGCCGAGCTTCGCCTTCGCCGCGGTGGGGTTGGCGGTGATGTCGATGCCGCCGATGCGGACGGTGCCGCTGGTCGGACGGAGGATGCCGGCAATCATGCGCAGCGTGGTCGTCTTGCCCGCTCCGTTAGGCCCGAGGAAGCCGAACAGCTCGCCGGCCGGCACCTCGAGGTCGAGCGCGTCCACGGCCGTGAAGGCGCCGTATCGCTTCGTGAGCCCGTGCAGCTGGATCATGGAGTAGTGGAAGGAGTGGGTTCCGCCCGGACGTCGTGCGGCGTCGCGCGCGCCCAGTTGCTGTACGCCAACTCGTAGGCCGTCCGCCGCATCTGCATGCCGGGGATGGGGTCTGCCCACACCATGCGGCCGCTCTCGTCGATCCATCCCGTGAGGCGTCCGCCGTTCTGCTCCTCGAT
This sequence comes from Gemmatimonadota bacterium, assembly GCA_027307005.1. GTDB lineage: Bacteria > Gemmatimonadota > Gemmatimonadetes > Gemmatimonadales > Gemmatimonadaceae > JADGGM01. The sequence goes on along the minus strand of DAHUXU010000364.1, from coordinate 8,109 downwards.
GTGCCAGGCGCGCACCGAATCCCGGTGCGCGACAATCCAGCGCCGCCCGGTCCGGTCGAACGTCGCACTGTCCGGCAGAACGAACAGCGACTCGGCCGTCACCGCGATCGTCGTCAGCGACGACGAATCGGTTGCCGGATCGAACACATCGTAGGTGAAGCGCTGCCCGACCTTCGGCCGGTCGCCTAACGCAATGACCATCGGCACCATCGTCGGCAGAAACAGCGGCGCCGCAAGCTTCACGCGCCGCGTGACCGGCCGCGCATCCTTGGCCGAAATGCTGAGCGACAACAGCGTGTCGTTCACGACCGTGCCGCAGGCCTTGTACGGCCCCGCGTCCGCGCCTAACTCGTAGCAGAAGCCGGTGAGCCGCAGCGCCCGCGTGAGCGACACCTCCAGACGCGCCGCGAACCGCGCGCCCCCGCTCGCATCGGCAACCACGAAATCGGAGATGCGCACGCGCGTCTGCGACGTGTCGATCGTCGACGAGGCGAAGCCGATCTGGCTCGTACCGTCCGACACTTCGTAATAGTCGGCCCCCGGCGACACGAAGAGCGCGGCGCGCGCCAACCGCGCCGCTTCGCCGCCCGAGAACTGTCGCCGCGCCAGCGTCACCAGCCCGCCCGCCCAGAGCGCCAGGATCGCGCCCGCTGCCATGACGCGCGGCCGCATCACCGCGCCGCCCTCGCGAGCGCCGACTGAAACACCTCGAGCTCCAGCGGCGACTCGACGATGATGGTAATGCGCGATGGATACCGCATGCGCGCGACGTGCTGCGCCGCCACCGACGCCATGAGCGCGGCGCTGTCCTCGAGCATGAGATTGCCCGCGCCTAACCCGAACGGCGCGCACGCCAGATGCTCGATCTGCCAGTCGGCCGCGCGCTGCAACGCGCTGAGCAGCGCGCGGCGGACCCCGCCCTCGCTCACCGACTCGCTGGCGCTCGACACCACCGCGCTCACCAGCAGCTCGACAGACAGGTCGCCCGCGCCCGTCACCACCGCCGAGCCGACGGCGAGCGCGTCCTGCGCGGTCAGCTGTTGCCGGAGACGCGGCCCACCAGCGTCCTCCAATCGGCGGAGCAGCGGCGTGGTCGCGCGCAACTCGTCAGTCACCGGCCAGGCAATGGCGTCGGCGGTCACGAAGGCGAGATCTTCGACGCGCACCTCGATGGTTCGCTCGGCGGCCGCCGTTCGATCGCCGGCAGTCACGGCGAGGTTTCCTCGCCGATCCATGCGAGGTAACGGTCGAGGCCGGTAACCACCGGCAGCGCGAGGAGCTCGGGCAGCTTGTACGGATGGAGCTCCGCGAACGCTCGTTCGATCTCGGGGAGCCGGTCGACTCTCGTCTTGAGGACGACGACCACTTCATGCTCATCGGCGAGCTTGCCTTCCCACCGATAGAGAGAGCGCGCGCCGGGGAGAAGCGTGCCGCACGCGACGACCCGGCGGTCGAGGAGCGCGCGGATGAGGCTCACGGCGTCGTCGTCGCTCGAGACGGTGGTCAGCACGACCAGGGCGTCCGGATGCGGCATGCTGGTTTCACGGAGTAGACGGTACGACGGCAGGACAGTGGATCGCCGTGCGGGAATCTAAGCGGCCAGGCGGTTTCCGTCTCGACTGCCGCGGAACCGGTTGGACGTCCGCTTAAGGACGACCGAGCACGCGATCCGCAAACGACTTACGCGATTCTCGCGACCACCCGCGCGCGTCGCAGGGCGTCGCGGCGATGCGCGGGTTCTTGACGCCGGCGCCGGTCCTCCCCATCTTCACCTAGACATCTATGCCTAGCAGGTTAGGTGACGCGTGCCGACGAGCAAGAACGACGTCCTCCAGGGCACCCTCGATCTCCTCGTGCTCCGCACGCTAGACGTGCGCGGCGCGCTCCACGGCTACGCCATCACGCAGCACATCCAGCGCGGGTCCGCCGATCGCCTCCGCGTCGAAGAGGGATCGCTGTATCCGGCGTTGCACCGTATGGAGCAGGCGGGGTGGATTCGCGGCCGCTGGGGCACCACCGAGAAAAACCGGCAGGCCCGGTTCTACGCCATCACGGCGGCCGGCCGCCGCCAGCTCGACGCGGAGCAGGAGAGCTGGGAGCGCCTAACGGACGGGGTGAGCCGGCTGCTGCGATTCGCCTGACCGACCGCTGCCACTGATATACCGACGCCGGAGCGTCCCATGTCGTGGTTCCAACGCTTCATCAACACCGTGCGCGGCCGCACCCTGTCGCAGGACCTCGACCGCGAGATCGCCTTCCACCTCGCCGAACGCAGCGATGATCTCGCGTCGCGGGGCATGGATACCGACGACGCGACACTCGAGGCCCGCCGCCGTTTCGGGAATCGGACCGTCCACACCGAGCAGGCGCGCGACCGCGATGTCCTGCTGTGGCTCGAGTCCCTCCTCGCCGACACGCGCTACGCGATACGAAGCCTCGTGGCGAATCCGGGGTTCACCACCGTGGCGGTCGTGTCGCTTGCGTTAGGACTGGGCGCCAACACGGCGATCTTCTCGCTCGCCAACGCCGTGGTCCTGCGGTCGCTGCCGGTGCGCGATCCGGGTCAGCTCGTGCTCCTGGACATCCGCGACAAGCAGCACGCGGCCGAGGCGGGGGACCCGTACTTCACGAACCCCATCTGGGAGGAAATACGGGATCACACGCACGTGTTCTCCGGTTCGTTTGCGTACGCGAACCGCGCCTTCGACCTGGCGAACGGCGGCATCGTCCGGCGTGCGAACGGCGCCGTGGTGAGCGGCGCATTCTTTCACGTGCTCGGCGTGCAGGCTGTCGCCGGGCGACTGCTCGACCGGAGCGACGATGTGCGGGGATGCGGCGGTGTCGCCGTCGTGAGCGGCGGGTTTGCCGACCGGGAGCTCGGTGGAGCGGCGCGTGCTGTCGGGCGCACGCTCTCGCTCGACGGGCATCCCGTGCCGATCATCGGCGTCGCCGATCCGCGGTTCTTCGGCATCGAAGTGGGCCGCAAGGCCGACGTGTTCGTGCCGCTCTGCATGGTCAATGTGTTCGATGGGGCGCACGCACTCGACGAGCGCTCGCGGTGGTACCTCGAGGTGATGGGACGCGCGCCGGGCATGACGCCGGAGGACGTGGGCGCCCGTCTATCGGCGGCATCGTCGGCGATCTTTCAAGCCACGCTTCCATCCGGCTGGTCGAAAGCCAATCAGGCGAACTACCTGTCCCAAATGGTTGCCGCAGTTCCCGGAGCCGGCGGCCTGTCCGAGCTGCGACACCAGTATGCGCACGCGCTGTGGCTGCTCATGGCGGCCGTCGCTGTCGTCTTGATCATTGCCTGCGAGAACATCGCCAACTTGCTGCTGGCGCGCGGTGCGGTTCGACAGCACGAGATTGCGATTCGACTCTCGCTCGGCGCGGGGCGCGGACGCGTCATTCGTCAGCTCCTGTGTGAGAGCCTCTTCCTCGCGCTGATCGGCGCGGCGTTGGGCGCCGTCTTCGCGCGTTGGGCGGACCGCGTGATCGTGGCCTGGATCTCGACGCGGCACCAGCCGGCGCTGCTGGACATGGCCATCGATTGGCGCGTGCTCGGCTTCACGATCATCGCTGCGTTAGTCACCGCCGCGCTGTTCGGATTGCTCCCCGCGTGGCGTGCGACGCGTGTCGACCCGCAGACCATCATGAAGTCTGGTGGACGGGGCATGACGGGCCATCACCGTCAACGCTTGAGCCGACCGCTCGTAGCCGCGCAACTGGCGCTGTCGCTGGCGCTCGTCACCGGCGCAGGACTCTTGCTCGTGACCTTTCGAAATCTCGATGCGGTGAACCCGGGATTCCGTCGCGAGGGGGTTTACATCGTGCAGACCGATTTCGCGCACGCCGCGTCCGACACTGCCCGACTTCCCGCGATGGAGCGCGACGTCCTGGACCGCCTCGGCGCGCTTCCAGGAGTGCGGAGCGCGAGCCAGTCCGCGTTCACTCCGATGAGCGGTGCCGGCTGGAACGAGTACATTCTGACGGCCGGGTATGTCGTGCACGATGCCCGGGATTCGCTCGCCTATTTCAATGCGGTGAGCGAGAATTTCTTCTCGACGATGGGTACAGCCCTCTTGTCGGGCCGCACGTTCCGCGCGGGCGACAACGAGTCTCCGGTGACCCCGGCGATCGTGACGCGCACCATGGCCCGTCGCTTTTTCGGAGTCGACAACCCGCTCGGCCGCACATTCCGGACGCCGGTGGCCGACTCGACGTCGCCGCCGTACGAGATCATCGGCGTCGTGGGCGACAGCAAGTACAACAAACTGGATGAGCAGACGAGCCCCATCGTCTACCTCCCGTTAGGCGCGAGGTCCAGCATTCAGGGCTGGACCCAGTGGAACTACGAGCTCCGCAGCGATCTGCCCATCTCGAGCATTCTTCCCGCGGCGCGTGACGCGATCGCCGCGGTGAGCCCGTCGATCGAGCTCGATGCGACCACCATATCGGCGCAGATCGAATCGACGCTGGCGCGTCCCCGTCTCCTGGCGACCCTGTCCAGTTTCTTCGGTGCGCTCGCGCTCGTGCTCGCCGTGATCGGCCTCTACGGCACGCTGGCGTATGACGTCGCGCGGCGCCGCAACGAAATCGGCATTCGCATGGCGCTCGGTGCTGCCTGGCGCGACGTCGTGCGCCTCGTGCTCGGCGATGCCGGCAGGATCATCATCGCCGGAATCGTCGTGGGTGCTGTGCTTTCGCTTGCCGGATCGCACCTCGTGTCGTCGTTGCTGTTTGGCGTGGCGCCGCAGGACCTGCGCACACTCGTCGGCGCCGTCCTGGTGCTCCTGTGCACCGCGCTCATCGCCACGATGCTCCCGGCCTGGCGCGCGGCTCGAACCCATCCGGCGGAGGCGCTGCGAGACGAATGACCGCCCTCCGGCGAGGCGAATGACGCGCCGCTTGTAACGCGGCTTGCGGACGGTCAGTTTTCACGGGTTATGCCCGAAGAGCGGCTGATCGTTCGCGGCGCCCGCGAACACAATCTCAAGAACATCGACATCGCGATTCCCCGCGACCGATTGACCGTGATCACCGGTCTCTCGGGCTCGGGGAAGTCGTCCCTGGCGTTCGACACGATTTACGCCGAAGGGCAGCGGCGCTACGTCGAGTCGCTGTCGGCATACGCACGACAGTTCCTGGGGCTCATGGAAAAGCCGGACGTCGACGCGATCGAAGGATTGTCGCCGGCGATCTCGATCGAGCAGAAGTCGGCGGGGCACAATCCCCGGTCGACGGTCGGCACGGTCACCGAGATCTACGATTACCTGCGTCTGCTCTATGCGCGCGCGGGAACGCCGCACTGTCCGAATTGCGGGCGGGCGGTCGAGCGCCAGAGTGCGACGCAGATCGCGGATACGATTCTGACGTGGCCGGCCAACACGCGCATCGAGGTGCTGGCGCCGCTCGTGCGCGGGCGCAAGGGTGAGTTCCGCGATCTGCTCGAATCGGCGCGCAAGCAGGGATTCGTGCGGGCGATGATCGACGGCAAGCCCGTCGAGCTCGCGAGCCCGCCCAAGCTGGCCAAGACGCAGAACCACAGCATCTCGGTGATCGTCGACCGCTTGATGGTGCGCGAGGAGGATCGCGGCCGCCTAACGGACTCGCTCGAGACCGCGCTCAAGCTGGCCGACGGACTCGTCGAAGTGGCCCGCCACGGCGGCGAGGGCTCCGCGGCGTCGCAGATTTTCTCGGAGCGGTACGGCTGCCCCGAATGCGGCATCTCGCTCACGGAGCTCGAGCCGCGCCAGTTCTCGTTCAACTCGCCGTTCGGCGCCTGTCCCGAATGCGGTGGGTTAGGCACGCGCCGCGAGGTGACCGAAGAGCTCATCCTGGGCGATCCGCGCATCTCGATTCTCGAGGGCGTCATTCTTCCGTGGGGCGAGCCGACGGGTCATTTGCGCAAGTCGATGCTGCCGGCCCTCGCCAAGCAGTACAAGTTCGATCTCAACGCGCCGTGGGGCGAGCTGCCGCAGAAGGTGCGCGAGGTGATCCTGCACGGCACCGCGGGCCGCAAGACGACGTTCCGTCTCGACACCGACCGATTCCACGGCGAATACCAGGGCGCGTGGGAAGGCGTGCTCTCGCTCGTGCAGCGCCGCTATCGCGAAACGACATCGGATGCCGTGCGCATGGAGCTCGAAGAGTTCATGGTCGAAGCGCCGTGCACCGGGTGCGGCGGCCGTCGCCTCAAACCCGAGTCGCTCGCGGTCACGGTGGGCGGCAAGAACATCGGCGAGCTGGTCGAACTCTCGGTCACCGCGGCGCTGCGCTTCTTCGAGTCGCTGCCGCTCCGGTCTAACGGAAAGCCGGGGCTCGATGCCTCCATTGCCGGACCGATCCTCAAGGAAGTGAAGGAGCGTCTGCGGTTCCTTGCCGACGTCGGGCTCGACTACCTGACGCTCAGTCGCTCCGCCGAATCGTTGTCGGGCGGCGAGGCCCAACGCATTCGGTTGGCAACGCAGATCGGGTCGCGGTTGGTCGGCGTGCTCTACATTCTCGACGAGCCGTCGATCGGTCTGCACCAGCGCGACAACGCGCGGCTCCTCGCGACCCTGCGCCAGCTGCGCGACCTCGGCAACACGGTGATCGTCGTCGAGCACGACGAAGAGACGATGCGCGAGGCCGATCATCTGATCGACCTCGGTCCCGGCGCCGGGCGCCACGGCGGCGAAGTCGTCGCGCAGGGAACGGTGGACGAAGTCGCGCACAATCCCGCGTCGCTCACCGGCCGCTACCTGAGCGGCGAGCTGCGCATCGATGTGCCCGCACCCGACGAGCGCCGAGCGCCCCAGCGCGGTCGAGCGCTGCGCGTCGAGGGTGCGCGCGCGCACAACCTGGCCAACCTGACCGTCGACTTTCCGTTAGGCCTGTTCGTCGCCGTCTCCGGCGTGTCGGCGTCCGGCAAGTCGACGCTCGTCGAAGACATCGTCCACCGGTCGCTCGCGCGCCACTTCTATCGCGCGCGACTCATCCCCGGCGAGCACGACCGCATCCTGGGACTCGAGCACATCGACAAGGTCATCGACATCGACCAGAGTCCCATCGGCCGCACGCCGCGAAGCAATCCGGCAACCTACACCGGCCTGTTCACGCCGATCCGCGAGTTGTTCGCCGAGCTGCCCGACGCCAAGATCCGCGGCTACGGACCGGGACGGTTCTCGTTCAACGTGAAAGGCGGGCGCTGCGAGGCGTGTCAGGGCGACGGCCTGGTGAAGATCGAGATGCACTTCCTTCCGGACGTCTACGTCCCGTGCGAGGTGTGCAAGGGCAAGCGCTACAATCGGGAGACGCTCGAGGTCCGCTTCCGCGGCGCGTCCATCGCCGACGTGCTCGACATGACGGTCGAGGACGCGGCCACGTTTTTCGCCAACCAGCCGCGCGTTCGGCAGAAGCTCGAAACGCTCGTCGATGTCGGCCTCGGGTACGTGCATCTGGGGCAGAGCGCCACCACGCTCTCGGGCGGCGAGGCCCAGCGCGTCAAGCTGGCCACCGAGCTCTCCAAGCGCGACACGGGCCGCACATTCTATATCCTCGATGAGCCCACCACCGGGCTCCACTTCGAGGACGTCCGTCTCCTGTTGCGCGTGCTGCATCGGTTGGTCGACAAGGGCAACACGGTCCTCGTGATCGAACACAATCTCGATGTGATCAAGACCGCCGACTGGATCATCGACCTCGGCCCGGAAGGCGGCGCCAACGGAGGAAAGATCGTCGCCACGGGGACGCCGGAGGCCGTCGCGAAAACGCCGGCCTCGTCGACCGGCGATTTCCTCCGCAGAGTCCTGACGCAGCCGGCGAAGCCACTGGTCGCGCGCACGCGGGCTCGTCGCGCGGAGGCGGAGACGGCGAATCAATGATGATCGCTCGTCTGATTCCCGATGCTCGAGGCGAGTGCCGATGAGCGCTTCCATCGCGTAATGGTTTCGATCCTCGACATCATTGGCCCGATCATGGTCGGTCCCTCGTCGTCGCACACGGCGGGGGCGTGCCGCATCGGGCTGCTCACCCGGATGCTCGTCGGCGGCACGCCCGAACGCGCGCGCATCGAGCTGCACGGCTCGTTCGCCCGCACCGGCGAAGGGCACGGCACCGACAAGGCGA
>DAHUXU010000323.1 GCA_027307005.1 Gemmatimonadota bacterium | reverse complement strand
GGTGGCGCAACCGCGAACGCAGGCGACGCTGCCTGCACCGCCGCCGCCGTTCGCGCCTGCGCCGGTGGCACCACGCCGGCGGGCACGTCGTCGAGCGCCATGAGGATGCGCGATGACGCCGCGATCAGGCCTCGCGCCTCGGCCACGCGATCGGCGCACGCGCCGCACGCCGACACGTGCGCGTCGATGCCTTGGGCATCGTCCGCGCCTAACGCGCCGTCGAGCCGCGCGTGGATCGTGCCGTCGTCAAGATGCTGCATGACCCGTGCTCCCCGGCTGCGCCTCGCGCAGCGCCTCGTACTGTTCCACCAATCGACGCCGCGCCCGGGCCAGCGTCGTCCCGATCGATCCGGCCGACAGGTGCAACGCCTGCGCGATTTCCTCGTAATTCAATCCTTCCTCGCGCATGAGCAGCGCCAGCCGGTCGCGCTCCGTCAACGCGTTCACCGCGCGCCGCGCCAGCGCTGTGTCCTGCGCGCGCTCGAGCGACAACGGCTCCGGTTCGACGACATCGTCGCGCGTCTCCTCGCGCAGCAGCGCCAGGCGCGCGCGACGCCGAGCATCGCGGCGCGCGTCATCGCGGACCAGATTGTTCGCCACGGTGAACAGCCAGGCGCGCTCGTTCGACAACCGGCGCTGTCGGAGCGCGCGCACGAACGTCTCCTGCGCCACCTCCTCCGCCCAGTCGCGATCGCCTAACCGACGGGTGAGGTACCGCACGAGCATCCCGTGATACGTTCGAAACAGCCGCTCCGCGTCGTCCATTCACCAGTTCTCCCGGAGTGCCGTCCGGTCCGCGGCATTGAACGTCGTCGCCGCATCTTGTACCCGCGGTCCATCCACGCGGACGTAACGAACTGCCGCTCTTGGTCGCTGCGATGGAGACGCTGTCGCGAGCGGGTCGTGCACACGCGGCGATCATCTCGAGAGCGAGCTCGGCGCTTGCACCGACTAAGTTCACTGGTGCGAACGTGTTCGATGCTCGATACTGCCCGGGTGCCGACCGCACACGTGGGCCCGATTCGTGGCACCTCACTAGCGCCCGGTCCGTATCCGACGAGGATTGATTCGGGATGCGGCAACCCAGCCGATCTCTGCACCGCCGGTCAGAACGGCTGAAATTCTGTAGGACTCTCGCACCAATCAGGACTCCATGTCGCGCTACCTCGCTTCGCTGATCGCTCTTCCGCTGTTCGTCTTCACGACGACCGCACACGCGCAGTCCGAGTCGGCGCTCAGAAAGAGCGACCTGGTTCGCTATCTCACGGGCACCACGTACTCGAAAAGCGAGATCGCGGCGATCGTACGACGCAACTGCCTCGCCTTCGTTCCGTCGGCGCGCGACCGCGAAGATCTCAAGCAGCTCGGCGCCAACGACGCGATCCTGCGCGAGATCGATCGCTGCGTGAACAACAACAACAAGGCCTCGTCGTCGGAGTCGTCCGACAATCCATCGCGGCCGGTCGCGCCGGCGCCGGCGTCGCCGCCGACGCTCACGGTGATCAACGGGCTGGCGTCGGCAATGAGCGGTAACGTTGCGTACATCACCGTCGATCTGGCCCGCGGCGATACGCCGATGCCGGGCGCGCGGCTCATGCTCAAAGGCGCGACGAACATTCCCGGCGGCGCGCAGGCCGACCCCGTCGCCATTACCGACGCGAAGGGACGCGCGACGTTCACCGTGCCCGCTGGCACGCACGCCGGGACGTATCACATGACCGTCGTCACCTCCGATGGCTCGCCGCTCGAGGGCACGACGGCAGTCTCGCTCAGCACGATGCCGGCTGGCGCATCGTTAGCCACGGTCAACCCGACGGCGATCGCGATCGGCGCCGGTGCACGGGGCACGCGCGAGCTGAGCGTGGCGGTGAACGACGCGTTCGGCAATCCGGTGAGCAAGGCAACGGTGCAGCTGCGCCCGTATCCGCAGCGCGTTGGGTTAGGCACGCTCGCGCAGGCGACCAACGACGCCGGCGTGGCGAAGTCCTTGTTGGCAGCGTCGAATTTTCCCTCCGCCGACTCGGCGTAGCCGCGGCCCAGCAGCGCCCGCGTGTTCGCCGGATCCACCGAGAGCACGCTGTCGTAGGCAGCGACCGCCCCCGATCGCCCGATGGCTAACTGACGCTCGGCTTCC
>DAHUXU010000315.1 GCA_027307005.1 Gemmatimonadota bacterium | reverse complement strand
CGCGGCAACGTGCGAACGATGGTTTCGCCCTGGGCTCCGGCGAGGCGACGGGCCCATGGATCCACGAACAGCGCGTCTTTGCGCTCGCTCTCCATGGCCCGATAGAACGCGACCCAGCGAGCGGTGTCGGAGATGTGGCGGATTGGCATGGTTCAGCGAAGCCGCGTTCCGAGGCGGAGCGCTTCCCTCAGGGGATCAGGAAGCGCCCCTCAGTTCTTGTGCCGGAAGATGATGCGTCCTCGCGTCAAATCGTACGGCGAGACTTCGATCCGAACGCGATCGCCGGCCAGGACGCGAATCCGGAAGCGCCGCATGTTGCCGCCCAGCGTGGTCAACACCGTGTGGGTCTCGTTCACCGCGACGCGAAAGGTCGCGTTAGGCAGCACTTCAGTGACCGTGCCCTCGAGCTCGATGGCGTCCTGCTTCGACACAAACGCTCCGGCGACGAACTAGACCGCGCGCCGTCTGGCGCGCGCGAGCCTGAGCCGCGCCGCACCGGCCTTCCGCTGCCGCGCCTCGCTCGGCTTCTCGTAATACCGCTTCTTGCGCAGGTCCTTGAGAACGCCTGCACGAATCACTTTCCGCTGGAACTGCTTGAGCACGACGTCCAGCCGGTCGTTTTCGCCAATCACGACTTCAACCACAATCCATCCCGCATCGAAGGTTCGCGAACCAAAAAAAAGGACCTGGTCGAGCCAAGGTCCTTCCACGTTCACCATCGGGAGCGAGCCAACCGCCCCGCCCCCGTCCTCGGAAGCTAGCGCGCGCGCCTGCGCATGGCAACCGGACTCGCCGCCAGGTACCGGTTCAGTTCGGGCGCGCGACGCACGGCCAGTGGCGGCAGCCCATCGCCGCCAGGCGGCTCCGGCGCTATCGTTTCTTCAACCATTTGCGAGGACCGTCGAACGCCATGAAGCGCGGGCCAATCATCGCCATTGTGTTGATCGTTGGGCTGGCCGCATTCCTGCTCTGGTCGACGCTCGGCGCCCAACGCGTCGAGTGCCACGCGTGTGTCCAATTCTCGGGGCAACACAATTGCGCGGCCGCATCCGCGTCGACCGAGGCCGAGGCGACAAAGTCCGCCGTATCGACCGCCTGCGGCGTCATGGCTCGCGGCATGGACGAATCCATCGCCTGCGACAACACAAAGCCGGCCAGCCTCGAGTGCAAGACTCGCAGCTGACCGGCTCCTAACCGCAGCGCTACTTCGGAGAGAGCGTGCTCTTGTACGGCCGCTCGCCGTGTCCAACGTAGATCTGCCGCGGACGCGCGATCTTCTGCTCCTTGTCCTGCAGCATCTCCTCCCACTGCGCGAGCCATCCCGCCGTACGCGCGATCGCGAACAACACCGTGAAAAAGTCCGTCGGGAACTTCATCGACCTGTAGATGAGCCCGGTGTAGAAGTCGACGTTCGGATACAGCTTGCGCGACGTGAAGTAGTCGTCCGACAAGGCGATGCACTCGAGCTCGAGCGCGACCTCGAGATCCTTGTCCATGCCGACTTCCTTGAACACATCGTCGGCCAAGCGCTTCACGATGCGCGCCCGCGGGTCGTAGCTCTTGTACACACGGTGCCCGAAGCCCATGAGCTTCTGTCCGGTTCCGGCTTTCACCTCTTCGATGAACGCCTTCACGTTCTTCGGATGTCCGATCTGTTCGATCATGCGAAGCACGGCTTCGTTGGCGCCGCCGTGCAGCGGACCATAGAGCGCCGCAATGCCCGCGGCCACCGCGGAGAACGGGTCCGCGTGCGATGAGCCCACCGTGCGCACCGCCGTCGTCGAGCAGTTCTGCTCGTGATCGGCGTGCAGGATGAACAACACTTCGGTCGCGCGCGTGAAGACCGGTCTCGACTCGTATCGCGGCTCGCTCATGCGCGCCACCATCGAGAGGAAATTCTCGACGTACGACAGGTCGTTGTCCGGATAGACGAACGGCATGCCCTTGCCGTGGCGGTAAATGAATGCCGCCAACGTGGGTACTTTCGCGATCAACCGAACAAAGGAGAGATTCCGTTCCTCAGGATCGAAGATGTTCTTGGCGTTCGGATAGAACGACGACAACGCCGCCACCGTGCTGCACAACATCGACATCGGGTGTGCGTCGTAGCGGAATCCCTGCAGAAAGTTCTTGATGTTTTCGTGGACGTAGGTGTGAAACGTGATGTCGTGCACCCACTGGTCGTACTGCTTGGGACTCGGCAGCTCGCCATGGCGGAGCAACCACGCCGTCTCGAGAAACGTCGCGCGCTCGGCGAGTTGCTCGATCGGATATCCGCGATAGCGGAGAATGCCCTTGTCACCGTCGATGAACGTGATCGCGCTGCGGCACGCCGCGGTGTTCAAGAACGCCGGATCGTAACTGAGCGTTCCGAATTCGTCGGGCGTCTCTTTGATTTGCCGCAGGTCCATGGCGCGCACCGCGCCATCGGTGATCGGAAGGTCGTATGTCTTGCCGGTGCGACCGTCGGTGACGGACAGGGCATCGGTCTGCGTGGCTGTTCCCTTGCTCATGCCTCGTTCCCCCAGGATGGCATGCCGCTCGTGCGGCCGAAATTCGCGAATGTCTCTGATGTGCAGCGAGAAACCGGCCGTGTCGCCGGTGCACGAAAACTATCGGAGTTGCAGAGCAATGGGATGGGGTTCGACATCGTTGCGCGCGATCGTTTCGCGATCGAGATTCCCGCGACCCGTGTCAGCGAGCGTTTGGGTGCCGTGCCTCTTTCGTTCAGATCACGACCAGATCGCGCCCGATGTCGGAGAGCGAGGCGCATCCGCACAGCGCCATCGCGGTGTCGAGCTCATCGCGCAGCGCGGTGAGGACACGCGTCACGCCGGCTTCGCCGTCCAGCGCCAGTCCCCACAAGACTGGCCGTCCAACCAGCACCGCTCGTGCGCCGAGGGCGATGGCTTTGAGCACGTCGGTGCCGCGCCTAACGCCACCGTCCACCAGCACCGGCACGCCGGTGCCCGCTGCCTCGGCGACCTCGGCCACGGCGCGAATGGTCGCGAGCGTCGTGTCGAGCTGGCGTCCGCCGTGGTTGGAGACGATGAGGCCGTTGACACCGTGGTCGGCGGCGCGCTTCGCGTCATCGCCGCGCATCACGCCCTTGAGCACGAGCGGCAGCGGACACACGCGGCGCAGCCACTCGAGGTCCTTCCACGTGACGCCGGCGTCGTGCCGCGCGGCAAAGTACATGGCCAGTGCCGAATCGCGCTCCGCGCTGCCCGTCGTCGCGCCACCCTTCCCCACCATCATGTTCGCGAACGCGATGCCCGGCGGCGGCTGGAATGTGTTGCGCACATCGCGTTCGCGACGGCCCAACACCGGCGTGTCTACGGTGAGGACGAGCGCCCCGTATCCGCAGGCCGCAACGCGTTCGAGCATCGCTTCGGTGAGCGCGCGCTCCTGGTGCACGTAGATCTGGAACCACGGCGCGAGGGCGCACGCGGGACGAATGTCCTCGACCGTCACGCTCGACAGCGTGCTAACGGTGAGGATGGTCTGGAGCGACGTCGCCGCGCGGGCCGTAGCGAGCTCGCCGTCGGTGTGCGCCATGCGCTGCAGCGCCATCGGCGCCACGAGGATGGGGAACGCGAGCCTCTGGCCCAACAACGTCGTCGAGAGATCGCGATGACTCACGTCGACGAGCACGCGCGGACGCAGCGCGATCGCGTCGTACACCCGACGGTTCGCGTCCAACGTGATCTCGTCGTGCGCGCCGCCGGCGAAATAGTCGAACACCGCCGTCGGGAGCCGCGGCTTGGCGAGCGATTCGAGCTCGAGCAGGTTTACGAAGGTCGTCACGAAAACTCCCGACTGTGGCTGAACGTCTTTCCTGCATGGAGAGTGTCGGCGTGAGCACGATCGTTGTCAACGGGACGCGCGTGCGGCAGTTCCTCGCCATGCGCGAATGCATCGACGCCATGGAGCGCGCGCTCCGCGCGTTGACGCGAGGACACGCCGTGGTCCCGCTCCGGCCGGTGGTCCACGTCCCCGGCGAGACGGGCGGCGCCCTCGCCGCGATGCCCGCCTATCTCGGCGATCCAAAATCCCTGGGAGTCAAGGCGATCAGCGTCTTCCCCGGCAACGAGGGCACTGCGCACGACTCGCATCAGGGCGCGGTGCTGTTCTTCGACCCGGATCACGGCGCGCTCGTGGCGATCATGGATGCGGGCGCCATTACGGCCGTGCGCACCGCCGCGGTCTCGGGCGTTGCCACGCGGCTCCTCGCGAACGCGGACGCGAGCGACCTCGCGCTGCTCGGCGCCGGCGTCCAAGCGCACAGCCATCTCGAGGCGATGCGCGCCGTGCGTCCCGTGCGACGCGTGCGCGTCTGGAGCCGCACATCTGCGCGCGCCGCGGAGTTTGCCCGCCGGTACTACGCGTCCGATTGTTCGGTGACGGCCGTCGCATCGGCGCAGGAGGCCGTGGAGGGCGCGGACTTGGTATGCACCGTGACGTCGTCGCGCGAGCCGGTGCTCATGGGCGATTGGCTCGCGCCGGGCGCGCATCTCAACGTGGTGGGCGCGAGCGTGGCCGCCGCGCGCGAGGTCGACACGACCGCGGTGCTCCGCTCGGCATGCTTCGTGGACAGGCGCGAGTCCGCGCTGCGGGAAGCGGGCGACCTGGTGATTCCGATGCGCGAGGGCGCGATCACCGAATCGCACATCCGGGGCGAGTTAGGCGAGATCCTCGACGGGACGGGCCAGGGTCGACTGACGCCGCAGGAGATCACGCTCTTCAAGTCGGTCGGCCTGGCCGTGGAAGACCTGGGCGCCGCCGACATCGTCTATCGCCGGGCGCGCGAAGACCCCGACGTGCCGCGCATCGATCTGCGCTGACGGCGGGCGGCGCGTTAGGCGCGCGGTGCGCCGGCGGCGAACCGCGACAGCCGGAACGGCGCGACGTCGACCACCGGGCTCGTGCCTAACGCAATGTCGGCGAGTGCCTCGCCGATCGCCGGCGCGAACTTGAAGCCGTGCCCCGAGCACGCGCTGGCGACGATCACCTGGGGGGCGCCCGGATGTGCATCGATCACGAAATGCCCGTCCGGCGTGTTGGTGTAGAGGCACGCCGCGCTCTCGCTCACGATGCCCGCCGCGTCATCCAAGTATCGATCGACCAGCGAGAGCACCGCAGCCTGCTCCTCGTGCGAGGCCTGAGCGAGGGGCTCCTCGGGATCGACCGTTGCACCTTGATGGTGCAGCGCAGCTTTGAGTCCGTCGCCGACATCGGGAATGACGTAGAACATGCACCCCGGAGCGTATTCCCAGATCGCGACCGGAAGTTGGCGCGCCCCCACCCGCTCGGGATGTTTGCGCGGCGTGATCCAGTGTATCACCTGTCGCTCGACGACGAGCGGGACGCCGAGGGCCGGAGCGAGCCGCGGGAGCCAGGCGCCGGGAGTGAGAATGACGCGACGCGCCTGATACACCGCGCGATCGGTCGTGACCGCCACCGATCCCGAGGATGCGTTCCAGCGCAACACACGTTCCTCGGTGTTGAGCACGGCACCGTGTTCCCGCGCGGCCGCGCGCAGGGACTCGACGCATCGCTCGGGAAACAGGATGCCCGCGCGGTGCTCGTGCACGCCCACGGTGCCGGGGGGCGGCGCCAATGCCGGGACGCGGCGTTTGAGCTCGTGCGCGTCGAGCACCTCGTGCTCGACGCCGTGCTCGCGGGCGCTCCGCAGCGCGCCGGACACGAGCACGCCGTCGGGCGCGCCTAACGTAAGGCCGCCGGTGCGCCGGAACAGCGGACGGCCCGTCAGGCGCTCGAGCTCCGCCCACAGATGGTACGCCCGCCGCACGAGGGGCACGTACGCCGGGTGCTCGAAGTACGCCTCGCGGATGATCCGGGTGCGTCCGTGGGACGACCCGTGCGCGTGCGGCGGCGCCCACCGGTCGATCGCGGTCACGCGCACGCCGCGACGCGCCAGCGCGTAGGCCGCGGCGCTTCCCATTACCCCGGCGCCGATCACCATCACGTCGCACGCGCTCGCGCTCACGTGTGACGGAGCCGCCTCGACTCGGGGTACGGGAAGACGTCCGGCATGTCGCCGCGACGCTGCCGTTCCTGCATCGATTGCCAGAACTCGACGGTGAACAGATCGCGATGCCGCTGCAAGAATCGCTTGCGGAGCTTGCCGGGCGGCACCATGAATGCCTCGAACTCTTCCGGGAAGACGTCGTTTTCGCCCACGTAGTACCAGGGTTCCGCCGCCATCTCCTGCTCGGGCGTTTGCGGCTGCGGCAGGCGCCGGAAGACACAGTCGGTGAGGAGCGACAACTCGTCGTAGTCGTAGAAGATCACGCGTCCGTGGCGGCTCACGCCGAAATTTTTCATCAGCATGTCGCCGGTGAAGATGTTGGCGGCGGCGAGATCCTTGATGGCGGTGCCATAGTCGAGCATCGCGAGGGCCGCGTCGTACGGCGACTCATCGCGCAGGTAGACGTTGAGCGGCGTGACGCGCCGCTCGGTGTACAGATGCCTAACGACGACGTGGTCGCCGCGGAGCTCGACGCTCGACGGCGCCGCATCGAGCAGGTGCGCCAGTAGCGGCTCGCTGAAGCAGCC
>DAHUXU010000544.1 GCA_027307005.1 Gemmatimonadota bacterium | reverse complement strand
TGGACGCGGTGTGGAGTCGCTGAGCGCCGCGGATGGCGCCGGTTGCGTCGCGGCGGGCGACGTCGGTTGCGCCGCCGGCGCCGCCGCGATAAATGCGCAAGCGCCGAGTACCGCACCGATCGTCGCGGTGCGGCGCCGGAGTCGCGCGGCCCGGATTGTCATGTCGAAGGGCTCGTCGCGCGACGGCGCCGACTTGCCCAACCGAAGCGGTAGAGGTCCAACGCCGCCGCGAGCGGCCGAACGCGCGACGCGCGCGGTCTGAGATCGTATCGCGCATCCAGCGTGACGGTTTCCACGCGGCGCGCCAGGCGGGTGGTCTTGACTAACAGTTCGACGTTGGCCGCCCAACCGCTCCACTGCACGATCGGCGCATCGCCGGCATCGCGAATGACATCGCGCAGGACCGAGATGCGGAACAATCGAAACGTGCCGAATGGATCGGTGACGCCGGCTACCTTGAGGAACGGTCGGACGACCCACGGCGCGAGGAGGCGCAGGCGACGCACCGCCACGGGGACGCGCGGCGATGGCGGCTGCTCCGCGATGACCACGTCGGCGCCGCCCTCGAAGCGCTTGATCAGCTCCGGCAGGTGCTGCGGCTGGTCGGTGAAGTCGCCTTGCATGAAGATGGCGGCGTCACGGCGGGGATAGCGCGTCCGCTTGGCGGCCGTGCGGGCTAACGTGTCGAGCGCACTCGCGTAGCCGCGACACTGATCGTTCCGGAGGATCGTGAGCGGCAGCACGTCGGCGTACGGCTTGAGCGTGTCGGTGGTGGCGTCGGTGCTGCCATCGTCGAGCACGATCAACTCGTATTCGCGCGGATGCTCCTCCAGCACCTTGCGGATGCGCCAGAGCAGCAGGCCAATGGTGGGCGCTTCGTCGAACGCCGGGATGCAGATGTATAGCATGGTCTCTATGAATGATACCGCGAAGCAGCCGGTGCGGTTCCCACTCGCACGACCGTTCGGCATCGGAGCACGAGGCGACGGCGCAAGATGCCCCGGCTTCTTAGGAAATGCAAAGGACGGCGAGTGTGTTCCGCATCACGCTGGCACTCGGGCGCGCAGAGTGCCGCCATGCACGTGGACTGGCCGAATTGCCCGCGTGCCGTTAAGTCGTCACACAAGGATGGGCCCGCGGCCCGCGCCGTGCGAACAGGGGTATGACATACACGAGATCCATCGGAGGGTGAAGATGATTCTCGGCAACGTTCGGGCTTCGCTCACGCGCGATGACGCGGAACTGGCGCTCCGACTGATCGGCCGATCTTCGCGCGCTGCGCTCGAGGAAGCGGAAGATGCCTTACGGGAGCACGGTGTCGACGCGCTCCTGGACGATCCGCGCCTGCTCGCGGCCTTGGTGGACGGTCCGTCGCGGTTAGGCATGCGCGCGTCGTGGCCGCTCTTCTGCTACGTGATCGTCCGGCAGGCGTTGCAGCGCGCCGGCGAGGGCGATCGCGCGCTCGCCGACTACGTGGCGGCCATCGTGCTCCATTTCGGCGCGCGCAGCCGGGCGACGCGCATCGACGAACACGACGACCAGGAATACGACACGCTCGCGGCGCTGCTCGACGATGTGAACGACGACGACGTGCGCCGCAGCTTTCTCGTTAGGCAGCATCTCGGCAACTACGCGCTGTGGCTGAGCGGACTCTTTCCGGACCGCATCGAGCAGCGCCGCTGGCGGCGGGGCGGCCCCGACCTCGAGTACTACGAGGAGCTGGGACGGCGCGGCTTCCAGCTGGCCGCGGACCATCGCCTCGCCCACGCGCACGGGCTGGACGTGCTGTTCCGGGAGGCGGCGGCTCGATTCGCGGTGATACGCGTGGCGCTCAACCAGATGAGCGACAGCGTGTTCTTCCCCACGCTGCACACGCCCGAACGACTGATGCGCCAGGTGAAGGATGAAGGGCGCTGGCGGCGTGTGAGCTGACGGCGCGGACACGCCCCGCACGCCGCCGCACAGTTAGGCGCGGGGGCGGAGACTCGCGCGGCGGGAATCGGGTCGGGACGCGGCTGCGCGGCGCACGAATTCAGTAAACAGGTTCGCATCCGGTGCCGGCTCGGGACCCATGACCAATTCCTCCGGATGCCACTGCACGGCGACCGCCCACCAGCCGTCAGACCCGCGCCACTCCAGGCCTTCTATGATCCCGTCCGGCGCCCAGGCCGTCGCGCGCAGCCCCTCGGCGACGCGGTCTGCTGCCTGATGGTGGAACGAGTTTACGCGCAGCCGGGTAGAGCCAAGCGTACAGGCAAGCGCGGATCCGGCTTCGATGTCGACCTCGTGCACGCGCGCCGTTCGCGGGCCGGACGGGTCGTGATTCAGCGAGTCGGGGCGTTGGCTCGGAATGTCCTGCACGAGCGAGCCGCCGAGCGCGACGTTGAGCAATTGCAGACCACGGCAAATCGCAAATGTTGGGCACAGATCCAACCGTGCGGCCTCGACCAGCGCGATCTCGGTGGCATCGCGCTCGGGATTCGTGTCTTCGACGGTGGCATCGCGCGCCGAGTCGTAACGATCGGGATCGATGTCTTCGCCGCCCGTGAGCACGAGCCCGTCGCACACGCCAATGATTGCAGCGGCGTGGGCAATGCTGGCGAGCGGCGGCACCACCAACGGCACCGCACCTGCTCGCTCGACGGCGTCGATGTACGCCGCGTTGAGCCGAACGCGTCGTCGGTGATCATCGATGCGCGTAGTGGCTGAGATCGCGATGCGCGCAATCCTGGCGGGAGCCGGGGCAGGGGCGGTGATGGAGGCGGCCGGATCGGATCTCGACATGCGTGAGGATATAGAAGATGCGATATGGGTTGCGCGCGCGACCAAGCGATTCGTATCGTAACTGGACAGCCAGCATCATCGCGAGGGTGCCCTATGCCAACGTACGAATATCAATGCCGCTCGTGCCGCTCGACGTTCTCGGTGCGCGAGTCGATTTCGCAGCATGGCCACGCCAACGTCACGTGTCCAAAGTGCCGGTCGCAGGACGTGGAGCTGCGGATGAGCGAGTTCTACGCCAAGACGCCACGCAAATCGTGATGGCGGACCTTTCCGTTGGGCGTCGAGGATGGGCGCCGTGTTCGAGAATATGAGACAAGCCTGGCGCGACGCGATGAGCCGCGCGTCCTCTCCTGGGGAAGGGCGCGCGGTTCTTGCGATGATGCGCGAAGCACTGGTGGAGGCGACGGTCGGCGTGTCGGAGGTGCGCGCGGCGATCGGGATGACGCGTGCGCAGCTCGAGCACGAGCAGACCGAGTTGGAGACGGCGCGGCGTCGAGGCAAGATGGCGGCGGACATCCACGATGCGGAGACGGTGCGTCTCGCTGAGCGCTATGCGACCAAGCACCAGGACCGGATCGCGATGCTGGAGCGAAAGCTTCAGGCGCAGACATCCGAGTTGGCGTTGGCAGAGCAGGAGTTGGCGGAGATGACGGAGCAGTTTCACTCCATGGCGTCGGGTGCGGGGCTGCCTGGCGTGGGCGGCCCGTCGCCATCGTCGGCGAGCAGTTCTCCGTCGGAATCGGCGGACGCCTCATTGGACGCGGACCTCGCCGGACTGCGACGGGCGGCCGACCGGTCGGCGCGCGAGGCGGACGCGGAGCGGCGGCTCGAGGAGCTGAAGCGCCGCATGGGCCGCTGAGTCCGCGCACCCGGCGCCGCATGCCGATCTGCCGTGTTGCGTTAGGCGTCGGCGCGGTGGCGGTGGCCATGGGCGCGGCGGGCCAGCCGGCAGCGGCGCAGGTGGCAGGACGGGAAGTAGCGTGCGCGGGCCAGCGCATCTCGGAAATCGAGGTCCAGACGCGGCCGCCCTACTATCCGCGCAACGGCAAGTGGTGGACGACGCCGCTCGGCATCCTCTCCTCGATCCATTCCAACACGACGGCGCAGGTGGTACAGCGATTCATCCTGCTGCAGCCGGGCATGTCGTGCAACGCCGCGGAAATCGCCGAGTCCGAACGCATTCTGCGCGCGCAGCCCTTCATCGCGCAGGCGCACATCGGCACCTACGACGACGGCGCGGGCGGCGTGATTCTCCTGGCCGAGACCACGGACGAATTCACGCCGATCCTTGCGTTAGGCACCGCCAGCCACAGCCCATGGATCACGTCGTTCCGCGTGGGCGAAGGCAATTTCCTCGGCGGCGGCCGATCCGTCCAAGTCGAGTGGGCCGAGGGCCAGTTCCGCGACACGTACGGCGTCCGATACGCGGACTACCAGTTCTGGGGACGTCCCTGGCACTTCAACGTCGCTGCCGAGCGCTTCGACCTCGGCCGCAGCAACCTGTTGATGGACCTGAGCCGCCCGTTCATCACGGATCTGCAGCGCGTCGCATGGCGCGTGATCGGCGAAGATCGCAGCGACGTGTTCGGATTCGATCGCAGCGATCTCGACCCGGTGCCGGTG
>DAHUXU010000303.1 GCA_027307005.1 Gemmatimonadota bacterium | reverse complement strand
GCCGCCGTGCTGCAGTGGCTGCGGCGCGCGCCGCTTGACAACGGCATCGCGGCCGAGCTCGTGGATGCGGATGGCCGCGCCACCGGAAACGGCGGCGACGCGGCGCTCGCCGGCCTGCTTGCCTGGTCGACCTGGTACGCCGTGCACGCGCTCGGCGTGCGGCCGTGATCGCCGGCGCGCCTCGCGCCGCCCAACCCAGGCACCTTTCCCGACGCGGCTCGCCTTCGTACTCTTGAGGCGCGCGCGACCCACCGCGGGCGCCGCCACTCCCACGATGGAGGACGCCCCATGAAGGTGCTCCGTGCTCCAACGTTCGTCGCGCTGCTCGCATGCGGCATCGCATCCGCCGCGCACGCGCAGGGCTTTCAACTGAATGAAATCGGCAGTTGCGCCGTCGCGCGGGGATTCGCAGTGGCCGCGTCGCCGTGCAAGGATCCATCGAGCATTTACTGGAACCCGTCGACGACGGCATCGCTGGAAGGATGGAGCGTCTACGCCGGCGCCGCGGCGGTGCAGCTTGGCGGCGGATTCACGGCCGACACCTCGCGGCGCTTGTCGAAGAGCGACGCCCCGCTTGCCGTTGCGCCGCACGTGTTCGTGAACTACGGCTCGAAGGACGATCGTTGGGCAGCCGGCATCGGCGTGTACGCGCCCTACGGACTCACCTCGCAGTGGCCTGGGAACTTTCCGGGCCGCTTCGAAGCGCTCAAGGCGTCGCTCATGTCCATTTATTTTCAGCCTAACGTTGCCTACCGTTTCGCGCCCGGTTGGCAGGTGGGCGGCGGCCCGGTGTTCGGATACTCGCACGTCGAGCTGCGGCAGTCGCTCGACCTCGCCCAACAATTCGCTGCGCCCGGCCTGACGTTCGGGCAGTTGGGCGTCGCGGCGCAGACGGAATTCGCGCGCGCCAAACTGTCGGGCAGCGGCACGGCAGTCGGCTTCAATGTCGGTGTGCACGGCTCCATCGGCGCCAATTGGGATGTCGGCGCGCGCTACCTGTCGCGGCTCGACTTCCACTATGACAACGCCGACGCGACGTTCTCGCAGGTGCCCACCCACCTCGTGCTCGCCGCGGGCAACCCGCTCAATGCACCGCCGGGTACGCCGGTCGACGGCATCCTCGCCACGGAGTTCGCACCCGGCCAGCCGCTCAGTGCGCAGAAAGTGTCGACGCGCATCAAGCATCCCGCGCAGTTCCAGGCCGGCATCGGCTATTCGGGCCTGGTGAATACGCTCCTCGAAGGCGATTTCGAGTGGACGCAGTTCTCGGATTTCAACCGGCTGCCGATCACGTTCAGCGGGCCGGCGAGCGGCGAAGACCGGACGCTGATCGAGAACTACGAGAACTCCTGGTCGATCCGCCTCGGCGCCGAGCACGCGTTCCCGGTCGGCATCAAAGGTCGGTTAGGCTTCTCCTACGTCAAGACGCCGGCGCCCGATGTGACGGTGACGCCGTTGCTGCCCGACATGAATCGCCGGAACTACTCGCTCGGCCTCGGCGTCCCGCTGTCGCCGCGATACACGTTGGACGCCGCGTACCTCCACGTCGACACGAGCGGGCGCCGCGGCCGCATCGTGGATCCCGCCGGCATTGCCGCGCCGACGTTAGACCTGAACTCGGGCTTCTACACGCTCGACGCGAACGTGCTGTCGCTCAGCATCCGCGCCAACTTCTGACGCCGACCACGCACACGGGAGAATCATCCATGTCTCGACAGCGGAATCTCGTCGCCGGCGCGGTCGCACTCCTGGTCGCCGCAGGCGCCGCCTGCAACACGACCAAAGACCTCGTCGTGCCCACGCCCCCGGTCGATCCGTTGTTCGCGAGCTACGTCTCGCTCGGCAACAGCCTCACCGCGGGATTTCAGTCGGGCGGCATCAACGACTCCACGCAGCGGCAAGCCTACCCGGTGTTGCTCGCGCGGCAGATGAACACGCCCTTCACGGTGGCCAGCCTTGCCAACCCCGGCTGCCCGCCGCCGATCGACAGTTTTCCGGAAGGCACGCGCGTCGGCGGCGGCACGTCGACCACATGTTCGTTCCGA
>DAHUXU010000282.1 GCA_027307005.1 Gemmatimonadota bacterium | reverse complement strand
GCCGCCTAACGGCAGCGCGAGCACGGCCACGGCCGCGATCGTGCGCCGGATCACGCCGTCGCTCCGCGCCGCTCCGCGCCCTCCACCTCGGCCGCGTCCGCCTCACGCTGCGCCTGCCGCCGCAAACGCCGCTTGTGCACGCCGTACGTGAGGAGGACGCTGACCTCGTACAACAGGTACAGAGGAACCGCCATGGCGATCGTCGTCCAGACCAGGTCGCCCGGCGTGAGGAACGCGCCGATGATCACGCAGATGACGACGGCGTGGCGCCGGTACTTGTTCAGGAACTGCGGCGTCACGATGCCTAACGCAGCCAGCGCCAGGATCACGATCGGCAACTCGAAGCAGAGGCCGAAGGCCAGCGCCATGCTCGTCGCAAAGCCGAAGTACTCGGTGGCCGTGATCATCGGCTCGAGCGCCTGCGTCTGGAAGCTCATCAGCCACTCGACCGCGAGCGGCAGCACCACGAAGAACGACAGGCACACGCCCGACAGAAACAGCGTCGTCGCGAAGGCGAAGACCGGCACGACGAGCTTCTTCTCGTGCCGGTACAACGCGGGCGCGACGAACGCCCACACCTGATACAGAATGAACGGCAGCGCGATCACGACGCCCAGCACGACCGAGGCGTCGAGCACGATCGTGAACGGGTCGCCGGGGTGCGTATACACCAGCTTCCGGCCGTGCAGGTACGGCTTGATCGGGCCCTCGAGGAGCCCGATCACATCGATTTTCATGAGCAGCACGAACGCGATGCCGACGCCTACAATGAGCGCTGCCAGCGACCAGATGATGCGCCAGCGCAATTCCTCGAGGTGATCGAGGAACGGCATCTCGCCGCCCGACTGGCGCTCCGTGCGTTCGTCCACCGCGACGGCTCCGATCTCACTTCAACTCGCGCAGATGATCGCGCGCGAGCGCGGCTTCATCCGACTGCGGGTACGTAGAGATGAGTTGGTTGAGCAGCGCCCGCGCCGCCGTCGCGTTCCCCTGCTGCTCGAGGTAGAGCGCGCGCTTGTACAGCGCCGTCGGGGCGTGCGGCGACTTCGGGAACTTCTGGATGACCATCGCATACGCCGTGTCCGCGGCGGCAGCGTTCCCCTGCGCGCGATACGCCTCGCCCAGATAGAACTGCGCTTCCGGCGTGATATCCGCGGTGGGATAGTCCTGCAGCAGCTTCTGGAACGCCTGGACCGCGGTGGCCGGGCTGCCGCGCTGCAGCTGTTCCATGCCTAACTGATAGAGCTGGTTCGGCCCCGGCTCGCCGGCGTTCGGCGCGGCGCCGGTAGGTGCGGCGCCCGGCGCGGCCGCCGCGCCCTTGGCGCCCGTCGTCGGCGACGGGGCGGCGCCTTCGCCCATGTCCTGGTTGCGCTGCTCGATCGACGCGCGCAGCTCCTGCAGCCGGTTCTGGCTCTGCCCGGTGAGCTGCTGGATCTGCAGCAGCTGCTCGTTCACGTCGTGCAGATCGCCGCGCATGTCGCCCTGCATCTTCACCACGTGCCCGCTCACCGTGCCTAACGAATCGCGCACCAGGCCGAGCGTGGCGATCACCTGGTTCACCTGCGCGGCGTGGAGCGAATCCGAGCGCACCGTGGCGACGCGCATCGAATCGATCTGCAGCTGCAGCAGCTTCACGTCGTTGCTGGTGGCGAAGCACGCCCCGGTCGCCACCAGCGCGACCGGAGCGAGACGCCGGAAGACGGTCTTCATGGGGCTCCCTTGATCTGGTCGGCGCCGGCCGTGATCTCGAACTCATCGCGGCGATTCTGCGACCACGACGACTCGTCGTGTCCGGTGGCGACGGGCCGCTCTTCGCCGTAGCTGATGATGTCGATCCGGTCGCCCGCGATGCCGTGGTCGGTGAGATACCGCTTGGCCGACGCCGCGCGCCGCTGGCCTAACGCAAGGTTGTATTCATCGGACCCGCGCTCGTCCGTGTTGCCGGCCACGCGGAGCCGCACGGCGGGGTTCGCGTTCAGAATGGTGATCTTCGCGTCCAGCGACGAGCGCGCATCGTCCTTGAGCGCGTCGCTGTCGAAGTCGAAGTAGATCACCTGGGTGAGCGCCTTGGTGGCCGCATCCTTCGCGTTCCGGAGTTTGTCCGCATCGGCTTGCGCGCGCGCGATCGAATCGCGCCGCGCGGCGTCGGCCCGCGCAATCGAATCGCGGCGCGCGTTCTCCGCGTTGATGCTGTCCTGATTCGGGCCCGGCGTCGCCGCGGGCTGGGTCACGGGCGGCTTGTGCGAGCACGCCACGGCCGCGGACACGGCGAGCAGCAGGAACGGAAGGAGGCGGGTCTTACCAGTCATGAGGAGTCCCCCGGATGAGATGTGATCCCGTGCAGAGCGAAACATTACGGTGCGCTCGTCGAGTGTGACCAGGCCGCGAGCCTCGCGCCCGGATCGTGGGTCAACTGCCGCGCGCGCCCCGACTCGGCGTCGAGTACGAAAATCTCTTTCACGCCGGTGCGCGACGACGTGAAAGCGAGATGGCGCCCGTCCGGCGCCCAGGTGGGATCTTCGTTGATCCCCTCGCTCGTCAACTGCTTCACGGTCTGGTCCCGCAACGTGATCGTCATGATCTGAAAACGTCCGTCCAACTGCGACTGGAAGGCGATCAAACGGCCGTCGGGTGACCAGTCGGGATTGCTGCGATAGTTTTGATCGCCGAAGTTGAACGGCGTCAACAATGCGACGTTAGACCCGTCGACATCGGACGTGTACACCTCCGGATGTCCGGCGCGCCCCGATGTGAACGCCAGCCGCGCGCCGTCCGGGCTGAACGTCGGCGACACGTTGTCGCTCCCCCGCCCAACTGTGACGCGCCGCGCCGCACCGGTGCCCGACGCGCTCGCCATGTAGAGATCGGTCCCGTTCTCGACGCCGTGGGCGTAGCACAACCACTGCCCGTCGGGCGAGAACGCCGGCGTGATGTTCAGTCCGCCGGGCGTCGTCGTCACGCTGTGCTCGCGACCCGTCGCCAGATCGCGAATGACGACGTTCCAACCGGTCCGCACCAATTCGCTGTACGCGATGGTCCGTCCGTCGGGCGACCACGCTGGAGCCAGAACCGTTCCCGGCTCACTCACGGGATGCTCGCCGAACCCGTCGGCGTCTATAACGTAAATACGATTGCCGCGCACGTACAGGATGCGCGTGGCCGCGATGCCGCGCACCCCGGTGATCCACCGCTCGATCTGATCGGCCATTGCGTGCACGCTCATGCGCCAATCCTCGGTGTTCGGCGCGCCGGACAGCGGCACATCGTGCGAGGCCGCCACCTTCTTCGCCGACACATCGTACACGTTCACGTGCGCGGTGCTCCCCGTCACGGAGATCTGTACCACCGCGGCTGCGCTCAACGATTTCCAGATCGTGAAGTCCACCGCGTTCTTCGCGGCCTGCTGCCGCGCCGTTTCCTGCACGGCGTCGCCGCCGATGACCTCGATGCGATCCCCGTAGTCGAAGTCGCGCGACACGATGGCCTGGAGCGAATCACCGCCTGCACCGCTCACGGGAAACACGACCACGCCCGGCTTCGTACCGGGCTGATAGGTGAGGCCGATGCGCACACCGCGCGTCGTGTCCTGCTGTTGCGCGGTCGCGCGCGCGGGGACGCCGAGGCACGCCGCCAGAGCGGCGCACGTGATCAGTCGCTGCGTGAGCTGCATCTAGTGGAGCACCCGTGGGTCGAAGCTGAAAATGACCGGCAGCACATCGTCGGCGAAGCCGGATGGGAGCGGACCGAACGCCTTGACCTGCGCCGCCTGATCGACCGCGCCCTGACACTCGAGGTCGAAGGCGAAATTCCCTGAGCGCGTCACGAATCGGAAATCCGAGACCGACCCATCGCGGCGAATGAGGAACATTACCTCGGCCGTGTTGTTGGTGTTCCCGGGCGGGTGAAATCGCAGCGCGATCTGGCGCACAATGTTTTCGAGATATCCGGGGAATGGAAAGTCGACGCCTTCGGTGTGGACGCTCGCGACGTCGGTGCCGCGGCCTCCCTCGGGGCCGCCGCCCGCTTTCGCCGGCGGTGTGGTTGGCTTGGCCGGCGTCACATCCGGCGTCGGCGTGGCGGGCGGCGTTTTCTTTCGCGGCGGCGGCGCTTTGGTCTTCACGGGCATGGGCATCTGCTTCTGCATCTGCTCCGCTCGTTTAGGCACGGGCGGCGCCTTTTCAGCGGGTGCGGTGGTCGGGGGCGTCGGGGTGACGACTCCGGCCGCGCGCGGCCCCGGCGGCGCAGCGACGATGTTCACGCGGTACATCGGCGGCAGCGACGGCGAGGCGTGCGGATGGACCGCGATGAACAGCGCGACGACCGCCAGATGCAGCGCGACCGACAGGCCTAACGGGCCGCCGAGTCGGGCGCCTCTGGGCTCGCTGCGCACGGCGACGCTCACTTCGTGATGTCCTCGGGCTGGGCGACCAGCCCGACATCGCCCACGCCCGCGCCGCGCATCACCGCCAGCACCTGCACCACCGTGCCGTACGGCACGCCGCGATCGGCGCGCAGATAGATCCCGTTGCGTCCGCGCTGCGACGCGAGCGCCTTGAACGTCGAGCGGAATTCCGCGTAGGTGAACTTGTCTTCGTCGACGTAGATCTGGCCCAAGTGGTCGATCGACACGACGAGGCTCGATCGCGCTTCGAGCGGACGCGCTTCGGCGACCGGGAGCGCGATGTCGACGCCGCCCTGCATCATCGGCGCGGTGATCATGAAGATGACCATGAGCAGCATCATCACGTCGATGAGACTCACGACGTTGATGTCCGCGTTGAGCGACAGCCCTTTCCCGCGCGTGCGGCGCGACATCTAGATCCGGCCCTCGCGCACCATCATGGCGATGATCTCCGTGCCGAACCCTTCGAGCTCGTTCTCGAGCCGGTTCAGGCGAGCCGCGAAGATGTTGTACCCGAAGACCGCGGGAATGGCGACGGCGAGCGCGGCGGCGGTGGCCGTGAGCGCTTCGGCGACGCCCGGCGCGACGGCGCTGAGATTTCCCGACCCCTTCGTGGCGATGCCCATGAACGCGTCGATGACGCCCAACACGGTGCCGAACAGCCCGATCAGCGGACTAACGGAACCGATGGTCGCCAGCCAGGGGATGAAGTGCGACAGGCGGTCGCGTTCTTCCGACGTCTCGGAGTCGAGCACGAGCCGCAGCGCCTCGACCTGCGAGCCGCTGAGCGGCGAGCTCGTGGCGTCGCGCAGCGCGCCCGGCTTCATCTCGGCAAAAAAGTTGACGGCGCGCGAGAACACGCGGGTGAACGGGCTCGAGGGGCTCCGCCGGACGATGCCGGTGGCGGTGTCGAGCGCCGGCGCGCGCGCGAACTCGCGCGTGAACGTGCGACCCACGCGGTCGGTGCGGCGGAACTCCCACCACTTGGCCAGCATGATGGCCCAACTGACGAGCGACAGGACCACGAGCAGGCCCAACACGATTTGCGTGACCAGGGACGCGTGCGTGATCATGTCGATGGGCGCCGTGGGAATGGCGCCGCCGATCTGTGCCATTACGGGAGCGAGAACCGTCACGAGCGTGCCTCCGCGCGTCGTTGCTTGAACCAGTCATAGGTTTGGCGGAGCCCGTCGCCTAACGCGACGGCGGGCCGCCAGCCGAGGGTGCGCGCTGCCTTGTCGAACGCAATCGCCGAGCGCAGCTGTTCGCCCGGCCGCGCCGGCGCGTGCTGGATCGCGCTCGATCCGCCCGAAACCTGCGTGAGCATCGTGGCCAGCTGCACGACGTCGGTCTCGATGGACGTGCCGATGTTGAACGCGCGGCTGTCGAGCGCCGTCGCCGGCGGCAGTGTTGCCGACGCCGCCAGCACGTTCGCCCGCGCGACGTCGCCGGCGTACACGTAGTCGCGCGTCTGCTTGCCATCGCCGAACACCGTCAGCGCGACGCCATCGAGCAGACGGTCGCAGAATATCGCGACCACGCCGGCCTCGCCATGCGGATCCTGGCGCGGTCCATAGACGTTCGAATAGCGCAGCGCGACCGTGTCGAGTCCGTGCACGCGCGCGAAGTATCCCATGTAGTACTCGACGCTCAGCTTCGCCGTGCCATAGGGCGACTGGGGATCCTTGGGCGACGTTTCGGAAGTCGGCGGCTGCACGAGGTCGCCGTACACCGCGCCGCCGGTGGACGAGAAGACGAATCGTGTGTGCGGCCGCGCGCC
>DAHUXU010000255.1 GCA_027307005.1 Gemmatimonadota bacterium | reverse complement strand
CACGTTCTTGCCAGCATCGCGGCCGATAATCGGCATCACGACACAGACCCTGGAAGCGATCCCCGACGAGCTGCCGCGCTGCTGGGTGATGAGCCAGCGGTACGTGCAGGCCATGGCGGAATCGGGAGGCGTGCCGTGGATCATCCCGCTCATGCCCGACGATCTCGATACGATGCGGCGCATCTACGAGCAGTTGGACGGCCTGCTGCTGCCGGGAGGTGTCGACATCGATCCGCGCACCTATGGTGCGTCGCCCCTCGAAGGCTGCGGTCGCACCGACATCGATCGCGATCGCGCCGAAGTCATGCTCACGCGATGGGCGATGGACGATGCCAAGCCTGTGTTAGGCATCTGCCGCGGAGTGCAGCTCATCAACGTCGCCGCCGGCGGCACGCTGTACCAGGACGTCGCGGCCGAGATGCCGGGCGCGATCAAGCACGACTATTTCCCGCACGGCGGCGCGAATCCGCGCAACCAGCTGGTGCACGAGGTCGCGGTCGCGCCCACCTCGCGCCTGGCGGCGCTGCTCGAGGAGCAGGGCGCGATGGTGAACAGCATGCACCACCAGGGCATCAAGTCGGTGCCACCATCGTTGGTCGCCACCGCGCACGCACCCGATGGACTCGTGGAAGGGCTCGAGTCCAACGACGGCGCGTTTCTGTTCGGCGTGCAGTGGCATCCCGAGGATCTGACGAATGCCGACTGGCACATGCGCCGGCTGTTCGCCGGTTTGCTCGACGCGGCTCGCGCGTGGCGCGGCGCAGCGCGGTAGCTGCTGGCATCTACGCTCAGGTCTAACGGAATCGCGATAACCTCAACATTGAGGACGGAGGCCGTATGCGTCACGTCGTCGCCTCGTTGCTGTCGGTCGCACTCGTCGTCGGGGGTAGCCCGCATCCCGGAGTCGCCGCGACCCGCGCGGACGACGCCTGCGCAGTCCTCAGCCCGGATGACATCGGGAAAACGATATCGTGGAAGGTCGGCGCCGGAACGCCGGGTAAGCCGATACCGGGCGTCCTCGGCAGATGCACGTGGACGAACGGCGACAACGGGCGCGTCATCGTCACATTGGCTGACGCTCGCCATGCATCGATCACCCTTCAGGCGTGGGAAGGCGCCGGCGGGAAAGACCTCTCCGGCATCGGCACGAAGGCCGTGTTGGTCAAAGCTGCGGATTTCACCGGCGGCTGGATCGTGACGGTCGAGGATGCCAAGGGTGGGTTCGGCGTGAGCGTCCTCGGTCGCACGGCGACAGAGGACAACGCCATCGCGCTGGCGAAAATCGTCGAGGGCCGTCGGAAGTAGGCCTGCGACAGGCGCGCGGTTTCATTTCCAGGACTCGGTCGGCACGTCGTTAGGCGGCTCGAGCGATTGCAGATAGGTGACGACCTTCCAGATGCCGGCCGCCGGCATGATGCCGCCGAACGCCGGCATTCCCTGGCGACGCCCGTAGTAGATGGAGGAGAAGATCTCGCCGGCGGCGCCGCCATATCGCCACCGCCCATCGGCGAGACTGGGTCCGACCCAACCGGTCGCTCCGCCGCCGTGGCAGCCATCGCAGTTCATCGCCGTGAACAGCGCGGCACCAGCGGTCACGGCGGCCGTGTCGCCGGCGTATGGATTCGTGAGCGTCGCTCCGCGCGGCGCCACGCCGCCCGCCGCAATGTGAGAGGGATACGCGATCGCGGCTGGCGCGTCGCTTCGCGTTGGCGCCGCACCGCCTTTGGTTCGACAGGCCGCCGCGAGCGCAAGCACGATCGCTGGTCGCGCAACCCGCTGTATCATCGTCTGCGTCATCGGGCCGTCTCCTCCGCTGCGCCTAACGAACGAGGACTCAGAGCGCGAAGATCCACACCATGCCGCCCTGGCTCGTGTGCCGGGCCAGATCCTTCGCGAAGTCGGCCGGTGGACGAACGTCGGCCGGATCGTCCGACCGCACGTCACCGGCGAGGAGGAACCAATCACCGCCGATCCCGGCATACACCGCGAGGTATTGTTTGCCGTCCGGTCCGCGGTACGTAATCGGGTTGCCGACGACTCCCGATCCGACCTTGAAGCTCCAGAGAATCTTTCCTGTCCGCGCATCGGCGGCGCGGAGCCAGCCGTCGAGCGTCCCGTAGAACACCACGTCGCCCGCCGTCGCAACGACCCCGCTCCACACCGGCCACCGCTCCTTGATCTCCCACACCTTCCGCCCAACGGACGCGTCCCACGCCTCGAACGCGCCCATGTAGCCGCCGGGGCCGGCATAGTACGGCGAGTTGGCGCCGATGTACGGCGTGCCGCGAATGTGCGCGGCGGGAACCGCCTGATAGTCCATGCACATGTTGCTCGTGGACACGTAGAAGAGGTGCGTGCGCGGCGAATACGCAACGGGTGACGCCGGACTCTTGCCGCCCTCCAGCGTTGGGCAGATGTTCTTCACGTTCCCGCGCGACGCACCGGTGAGCTTGCTCGAGTCGACGACAGGCCGCCCGGTCTCGAGATCGATGCGCTTGGCCCAGTTCTCCTCCACGAACGGTTGGGCGACGAGCACCTGTCCGGTCGCACGGTCGATGGTGTACGCGAATCCGTTCTTGTCGAAATGGACGAGCACTTTGCGCATCGTGCCGGCAATGCGCAGGTCGACGAGCACCATCTCGGCGGCTGCATCGAAGTCCCAACTATCGTGCGGCGTGAACTGATACGCCCACACGAGCGCTCCGTCCTCGGGGCGCCGTGCCATCACGCTCGTCGTCCACTTGTTGTCTCCGGCGCGTTGCTCGGGATTGTACGGCGCGGGATTGCCCGTCCCGTAATACACGAGATCGAGCGTCGAGTCGTACGACATCCAGCCCCACACCGGCGCGCCTCCCGTTTGCCAGGCGTTCTTGGGCCACGTCGACGCGCCGAGGTTCGGGGCGTGATCGTAAAACGGTTTGAACTGGCCCGGCTTGACGAGCAGATCGCTGTCGGCTCCGATGTTGTAGCCGGTCCAAACGAGATGGCCGGTTTGCAGGTCCAGACCCTTGACCCATCCGCGGATCCCGAATTCGCCACCGGACGCGCCGACGAGCACGCGATCTTTCACGACGAACGGCGCCATCGGCGTCGTCTCGCCGTTGGACACGTCGGCGATGGTGGTTTCCCAGAGCTGCTTGCCCGTGTTGGCGTCGACGGCAACCGTGTGGCCGTCGAGCAGGTTGTACACGATCTTCCCGTCGGCGTAGAACGCGCCGCGATTGACCGCGTCGCAGCAGGCGACGCCGACTGCGTTAGGCGAAACGGCGGGGCGATACTTCCACGCGAGCGGGTAGTCGGGTTGCGTGAGGTCGAATGCGTACAGCGTGTTCGGGTACGGCGTCACCACGTACATCGTGTTGTGCACGACGAGCGGCTGTCCTTCGTGACCGCCCAGCACGCCGGTGGAAAACGACCACACGGGATGGAGATGTGCGGCGTTAGCCGGCGTAATTTGCGAGAGGCCGCTGTACCGGGTGGACGCATAGTCCTTGCCCGGCATGGTCCACTCGCCATCGTCGGACGCCGCTGCAGGCGTGATGCGCGGCCCGGCGATGGCTCCCGGTGTGAACGCGACCGCCGCCCACGCAGCTGCCGTGATGCAGGCGGCTCCGACCGACACGGATGTGAGATGGGCCCTCATCATGTTTCGCCTCGAGCGGTGACGGTACGATCATCGCTCCGTTGCCCGAAGAACGCCATGCTATCGGCGCGCGACCGAGGGCGATTTCATAGAATTGCTTCTCACCGGCAAACCGTGCTCATCGATCCACCCGAGTCGTGCGTTCAATAGCTTGAAATCACTCGCATCTCTCTACAACCATCGTCGTATGACACGTCGTCGTCGCTCTTCTGCCGTACTCGTCGCCGCTTGGGCGCTGGCTTCTGCGCTTCCGTCGCTTCACGCCCAACAGACTCCGCCTCCAGGCGCCGTGCGCTGGTGGCGCGACATCACCGTCATCGCCGCCGACAGTATGCACGGGCGGCGCACCGGCACCGCCGACTACGTCGAGGCTGCTCGTTATGTCGCGAGCCAGTTCCAGGCGGCGGGCCTCGCACCAGGCGGCAGCGATGGATACTTCCAGACCGTGCACCTGGCCGAGGCGCGTCTCGTGCCCGAGAGCTCGAGCGTGGTGCTGGAGTCGACGGGCACGAGCGACACGCTGCCGCTCCGGGTGCGTATTACGCCATCGTCCGTAGAAAGGGCGGATGGCTCGCTGGTGTTCGTCGGCTACGGCCTCGCCTTACCGGGGGTGCACGACGATCTCGCGGGCATCGACGTGCGCGGCAAGGTGGCCGTGTATCTCGATCGCATGCCCAAGGGACTCAACGCGACGCTCTTCGCGCACGGGCGCGCGTCGCGGTGGAAGGAGCTCGAGCGGCGCGGCGCGGTTGCCGGCATCGCGATCGCCGATCCGGCTCCGCCTAACGGAAACCGGCCGGCTCTGCGGCCGGGGGCGCGGCCCGTGATGGGACTGGCTGACGATTCGCTCGAACGCGGCGTGTTGGTGAGCGTCCGCGGCGAAGACGCCGAGCAACTGTTCGCCGGGTCGGGCCACACGTACGCCGAGATGGTCGCGCTGTCCGACGCGCAGAAAACGCTCCCGACGGTTCCGCTCGCACCGCGATTGCACGTGCGCCTGGACATCCAGCGCACGCCGGTGGACGCGCCGAACGTCGTCGGTGTGCTGCGCGGCAGCGACGCGAAGCTGCGCGACCAGTATCTCGTCGTGAGCGCGCACCTGGATCACCTGGGCGTTGGGCGGCCGGTGAACGGCGACAGCATCTACAATGGGGCGATGGACAACGCGTCGGGCATCGCCACGCTGCTCGAGACGGCGCGCGCGTTCAAGGAGCATCGCGTGAGGCCGAAGCGCTCGGTCATCTTTCTCGCCGTCACCGGCGAAGAAGAGGGCGAGCTCGGCTCCGCGTACTTCGCGCTGCATCCCACCGTGCCGGCGTCGGGGATCGTGGCCGACCTCAACACCGACATGTATCTGCCGATTCAACCGCTCACGGGCGTGTTCGCGTACGGCTGGAACGAATCCGATTTAGGCAAGGACATTCTGCCGGTGCTCAGGCAGCATCACCTGGCGAATCTCGAGGATCCCGAGCCGGAGCAGGTTCGCTTCATTCGCAGCGACCAGTACAGCTTCATTCAACGCGGCATC
>DAHUXU010000183.1 GCA_027307005.1 Gemmatimonadota bacterium | reverse complement strand
CGTCCCCGCTCGACGCCCTCCAGGAGATTCGCCCATGCGCTTCCAAGCGCGCTGCCTGCACCACACTCTCGCCCAACGCCATCGCCGGTTCCCGTGGTCGCTCGGCCTCGCCATGGCCGCGCTCGCTTCCGTTGGGCATGTGACGCCGCTCGCCGCCCAGACCCGCGACACGCTGCTCTCGGCGCTCAAGCTTCCGGTCGAGGCCGGGTTCGCCCCGCTGGTGCCGCCGGCGCCGGGACATCCGGTGCTGTTGCGCCCCGACCGCGTGTTCGATGCGACGAGCGAATCCGTGCACGCGGGCTGGGTCGTGCTCGTCGACGGCGACAGCATCGCCGCCGTTGGGCCGGTTGCGAACGTGCACGCGCCCGCCGGCGCCGAGACCATCGCGATGCCTGGCCTAACGCTTCTGCCCGGGTTGATCGATGCGCACTCGCACATCTTCCTCCACCCCTACAACGAAACGCTGTGGGACGACCAGGTGCTCAAGGAGCCGGAAGGCTACCGGGTGGTAGAGGCGGTGCTCCACGTGCGGAACACCCTCATGCAGGGCTTCACGACGCTCCGCGATCTCGGCACCGAAGGCGCCGGGTTCGCCGATGTGTCGATGAAGCGCGCGATCAACGAAGGGCTCATCCCCGGCCCGCGTCTCGAGGTGGCCACGCGCGCGATCGTCGCCACGGCGAGCTACGGCCCGGGGCCGCGCGGATATCGTCCGGACCTCGACTTGCCGCAGGGTGGACAGGCGGTGAGCGGCGTGCCGGAAGTGCTCGCCGCCGTGCGCGAGCAGGCCGGCCGCGGCGCCGATTGTATCAAGGTGTATGCCGACTACCGGCGCGGTCCTAACGGAACGACCGTGCCGACGTTCAGCCAGGACGAGTTGAATGCCCTCGTGGCCGAGGCGCATTCCTCCGGCCGCCCCGTGTCCGTCCACGCCGCCACAGCCGAGGGAATGCGGCGCGCGATCCTCGCCGGCGTCAACACCGTCGAGCACGGATTCGGCGGCACGGACTCGGTGTTTCACATGATGGCCGAGCGCGGCGTCGCGTACCTGCCCACGCTCACCGCGGTCGAAGCCTACGCGGAGTACTTCGACCACTACATCCCCGGCAAGAGCGCGCCGACCGCATCGATGATCGAAGCCAAGCACGCATTCCAGCTCGCAATGAAGAACGGCGTCACCATCGGCTGCGGCAGCGACGTCGGCGTGTTCACGCACGGCACCAACGCGCGCGAGATCGAGTGGATGGTCAAGGACGGCATGCGGCCGGCACAGGCGCTGCTCGCGGCCACGGCCGTCGACGCGAAGATCCTTCAGTTAGACAAAGAGATTGGACGACTCGTCCCCGGGCTCAAGGCCGACATCGTGGCGGTCCAGGGCGACCCCACGCAAGACATCTCGGCCGTGAGCCGGGTGCGATTCGTGATGAAGAACGGCGTGATCTACCGGCGTCCGTAAGGCGTCAGCGGCCGACATCGCCGGGCGCGGCGGTCGCGCCGCGCGCGGCGAGGTGCTTGGCGATGGCCGGGCTCGACATGTTCTCGGGCGGCTCGCCCCACCGGTTGATCGACGGCAG
>DAHUXU010000174.1 GCA_027307005.1 Gemmatimonadota bacterium | reverse complement strand
GGCCGGCAGCTCCAGGCGCGTCTCACACGCCTAACGGGCGGCGGCGGCGTCGTGCTCACCCTCGACGACGTCACCGACCTCGCCCGCGCCCAGCGCGTGCTCGCCTGGGGTGAAATGGCGCGCCAGGTGGCGCACGAAATCAAGAACCCCTTGACGCCCATCCGGTTAGGCGTCCAGCACCTCAAGCGCGCCTACGCCGACGCGCGCGGCGACTTCGATCGCATCCTCGACCAGAACGCCAGCCGCATCCTGTCCGAGATCGACCGCCTCGACGAAATTGCCCGCGCGTTCAGCCGGTACGGCACCGCGCCGGCCGAGCGACAGCCGCCCGAGTCCGTGGACGTGGCGGCCGTCACCCGCGACGTGCTCGAGCTCGAGCGCCTGGGCGGCGCCGGCGGCGGCCCCGTGGAATGGCGCCTCGACGGCGCCGATGAACCCGTGCTCGCCAAGGCCCGCACCGACGAACTGCGCGAAGTGCTGCTCAACGTGCTCGAGAACGCGCGGCTCGCCGCGGCGACCCGCGTTCTCGTGCGCCTCATTCGCAACGACGGACGCGTCGTGATCCAGGTCGCAGACAACGGACAAGGGATCCCCGCGGCGGTGTTACCGCGTATTTTCGAGCCCCACTTTTCGACCCGCACGTCCGGCAGCGGCCTGGGTCTCGCCATCAGCCGGCAGTTGGTCGAGAGCTGGGGCGGAGAGATCGAAATCGTAAGCGATCAACATCGCGGCACGACCGTCCGCGTCGATCTGCTGGAAGGCGAGGCAACCGACAACCCCGGCCCGGCGAAACGTGATTAGCGCAGGGTGGCGAACAGTGTCGTCTGCCACTCGCCACCGTACATTCGCACGAGCCGCGTCGCGCGCGCCGGACTCGGCGAACCATTCACCCCAACGCCGGATTCTTTTCGTGCATCGCGACCTCGCCCGGCATTGGTAGCCCAACAGAGCATGTCCGCCAAAGACGACTCCAGCATTCAGCCGCTGCTCGACCAACACCGTTCGGAGGCCGAGCGGCTGCTCAATGGCATGCGGGCGGTGGTGCTCATGCTGCTCGCGGCGACGGGAGCGTTCTACGCATCGTCGCTGCCGGCGGCGGTGAATCGGGTCAACCTGCTGCTGCTGGCGCCGATTCTCGCCTGGACGGTCGGGCAATGGATCGCGTTCCGGGGACGTCCGCAGCTGCCGCGCTGGCTCACGGTGGCCAATCCGTTGATCGACGTCACGTGGATCACGCTGCTCATGGGTGGATACGCACTCGCGGGCCGGGTGGAGCTTGGCCTCCGCTCGCCCATGTTTCTCGCGTACTTCGCCGTGCTCGCCTCGCGGCCCATCACCTCATCGACGCGGCTGGCGGCGACGACCGCCGCCCTGGCGGTGGGCGAGTACACGGCGCTTGCGTTAGGCTTGTTGCTCTCGGGCGGGACGCGCATCGTGTCCAGTCCCGTGGAGGCGGCGGTCGGCGTCGGGATGTCTCCGTTAGACGAATG
Source organism: Gemmatimonadota bacterium (assembly GCA_027307005.1). GTDB lineage: Bacteria > Gemmatimonadota > Gemmatimonadetes > Gemmatimonadales > Gemmatimonadaceae > JADGGM01. The sequence goes on along the minus strand of DAHUXU010000174.1, from coordinate 183 downwards.
CGCCAAGGTGCTGCTGCTCGCGGTGTCCGGGTGCGTCGCCGTGTACGCCACCGCGTGGCAGGCGCGGCTGCTGCGCAGCTATCACGAGCAGACGCGTCACGGCGAGCAGCTGGAGAGCGCGCTCGCTCGCGCGCAGCTGCGGAGCCTCGAGCTGCAGCTGCACCCGCACTTTCTCTTCAACAC
>DAHUXU010000172.1 GCA_027307005.1 Gemmatimonadota bacterium | reverse complement strand
AGCAAGATGCGCACGCCTTGATCGTGGATGTCGAAGCGCGGCGGCATCACGCCCACCACCTGCGTCGAGACGCCGTCGACCTGGATCTTCCGCCCGACGATCGCGCGGTCGCCGCCGAAGCTCGACCGCCACAGCTCGTCGGACAGCATCGCCACCGGCGCTGCGTTAGGCATGGTCTCGTCGGCCGTGAACCAGCGCCCCGCTTCGGGCGACACGCCGAGCGTCGACAGCAGGCTCGCCGAGATGCTCGCTGAGGGCACGCGCGCCGGCCAGGTCTCGCTGCCCACGTTGACCGAGGTGGCGTAATAGGCCCCCACATCGGAGAACGACCGGTTCCGCTCGCGGAATTCGATGAACTCGGCCGCGTCGACCGGGAACTGGTCGAAGCCCAACCGCGGGAACTGGCTGGTGACGAGGACGAGCTGCTCGGGATGCGGATAGCGAAGGGGCCGCAGGATGACACCATTGACGACGCTGAAGATCGCCGTGTTGGCGCCGATGCCTAACGCAAGGGTGATGATGGCGACCGCGGCGAAGCCCGGCGAGCGGAGCAGCGAGCGCGCGGCGTATCGGAGCTCGCGGCGCACCTGCTCGAATCCGCCGCCCCACATGTCGCGTGTCACTTCCTTCACGATGCCGACGTTGCCGAATTCCTTGCGCGCGGCGGCGGCCGCCGCGTCGGGCGATTCGCCGCGCGCGATCCGTTCGCGCGTCGCCATCTCGAGGTGCGACTGGATCTCGGCGTCGAGATCATCGTTGCGGGCATCGCGATCGTCGGGGCTCATCGGGCCTCCTCGGGAGGTGGCGCCGCGAACAGGTCGGCGACCGCCAGGGAGAATTGTTCCCACTTCGAGCGTTCGATGGCCAGTTGCTTGCGGCCCGCCACGGTCAGCCGATAGACACGGACGCGCTGGTTGTTCTCGGACATCTCCCACTCCGCCTGGATCCAGGCCTGGCGCTCGAGGCGGTGCAGGGCCGGATAGAGCGACCCGGTGTCGACCTGCAGCACGCCGTGCGACATGCTGCGGATGACCTGGAGCAGTCCATAGCCGTGGCGCGGACCCCAGCGCAGGCTCTGGAGGATGATGAGATCGAGCGTGCCCTGGAGCAGCTCGATGCGGGTGAGGGGTGCTTTCCGTTTGGACATGACGGGCAGGCCAGGGTGTAGACGACCTACAGCCAGGGTGTAAGGTGCCTACACCCAGGCGGCCGGTCAATGGTTCTGTCCGTCAGGATCCAGTCAAGCCGGCGCTGAGGTTCTTCGGGAATTTCCGGGAAACGTGGCCAGAAAAAAAATCGAACGAACCAGAGAAGATGGATCCTGAGGCAGGCCGGGGGGGCAGAGTGCTACGCTCATGAAGACGCGGACAAAGCAGGACACAACGGACAAAGCACCGACACACTGTACCCGTAGTGTCGCTCGTCCGTCTGTTGACGCGGCCGACTCGAGCGAGTAGCTTACTGGACTGTACCAACCAGCCTTCAAATGACTTACGCCATTATTCGCACCGGCGGCATGCAGTTCCGAGCCGAGCCGGGAAAGACGATTCGCATTCCGTCCCTCGAAGCCGAGGTCGGCGCCGCCGTCACATTCGACGAGGTGCTTCTTGGCTCCGACGGCACCACCGTGCACGCAGGTGCCCCCCTCGTGAGCGGCGCCTCCGTGACCGGCGAAATCGTGAAGCACGGCAAGGGCGACAAGATCGTCGTCTTCAAGTTCAAGCGCCGGAAGAACTACGCGCGGAAGCAGGGACACCGCCAGAAGTTCACCGACGTCAAAATCAACGACATTTCACTCGGCTGACGGTTCGCCATGGCTCACAAGAAAGGCGTAGGCTCGAGCCGCAACGGTCGCGACAGCGGCCCCAAGTATCGCGGCGTGAAAAAGTTCGGCGGCGAACGCGTGCGCGCCGGCAACATCATCGTCCGCCAGTGCGGCACCAAGATCCATCCCGGCCGCAACGTCGGGCTCGGCACAGACTTCACGATCTATTCGCTCATCGACGGCGTCGTGAAGTTCGAGCACAAGAACAAGCTGCGGTTCAAGGTGTCTGTATATCCCGACAACAGGGAAGCAGCGGCCGGCGCCGCCTGAACGACACTGCGCCTAACGGCGCCTCGGACGACGCGCAAGAGAAACAAGAACCTCAATGGCCCGTTGCCATTGAGGTTCTTGTTGTTTCCACGACAGATCCGCGTTAGGCGAGCAGTCCGCCGGCCCGTTTCCGCAACCGCTGTCCCGCGATCAGGGCTTCCCGTAGCTCGGCGGCAGCTGCTCGTACCGCTTGGTCAACAGATCCTGCCGCGACACGTCGTTCTGCTTCTGCCCGTGCACGTACACGGCCACGGCACGCGTCGCAAACTCGAACGGATCGCCATCCCACACCACGACGTTCGCCTCGTGGCCCGCCTGCAGCGTGCCGATCTTGTCGGCCACGCCGAAAATCTCCGCCGGCGCTTGCGTGATCGCCTTCAGTGCCTCGTTCCACGACAGGCCGTAGCCCACCGCGTTGCCTGCTTCGTACCGGATATTTCGCACGTTGAACAGCGATTCGTCACCCGCCCCATTGCCGATGAGTGCCACCACCACCCCCGCTTTGCGCAGCAGCGTCACATTGTCCTGGCGAGCGCCTAACGTGCTGAACGAGCTCGGAATGTTCGACTCCGCGCCGGCCAGCACCGGGATCTTCGCGGCCGCCAACCGGTCGGCCACTTCCCAGGCCTCCTCGCCGCCGCCAATGACGACCTTGATCCCGAACTCCTTTGCGAGGTCGATCGCCGACTGAATGTCGCTCGCCTGGTCTGCGTTGATGAGCAACGGCACCTTGCCCTCCAACACCGGCACCAGCGCCGCCAGCGACCCCGGATTCAACGACATCTGCCGAGACTGGCCGCGGTCGAATTCGGCGACGTGCTTCTGGTAGTACCGCGTGTCCTGCAGGATCTCGCGGAGCTTGGCGATCTGCTGGCCCTTGGCGGGTGCGCCGTCGCCACCCTGGTCTCCGATGCTCGCGATCATCGCGGCCGGTGCGCGCAGAATCATCTCGGCGCGCGTGTCGCCGAACAGATCGATCATCGCGGCCTGTCCGGCGATGAGGCCGCCGCCCGGCGTCGACATCACGCTCGTGACGCCCTCCTCGCGCGCCGGCGGAATCAACACCGAGCGCGGATTGAGTCCATCCCACGACGTGAAGTCCGGCGTGATGCCTTGCTCGCTGCGCGCGCGCGACTCGTTCGCGCCGGCCCCGAACCCGACCTCGACCAGGCCTAACTGCGTCTCCGCGTCGACCAGCCCGGGCGTCACCCATTTGCCCGATGCATCCACCTTCTCGGCGTCCGCCGGAACGGTGACGCTGGCGCCGACCGCGACGATCTTGCCGTCCTTGATCAGCACCGTGCCGTTCTCGATCGGCGGACCGCTCACCGGATACACCTTGCCCCCGGTGATCGCGACCGTCTGCGCCGCCAACGTGCTAACGGGAGCGATGAACGAGGCCGCGCATGCGGCGGCCATGACGTACAGCGTGCGTGATGTCATCGCTGGGTCCCTCCCGTCGTCTCGTCCGGCACGAAGCCCAACTCGAAGTCGCTGCGCCACTGCGCCTTTGGATCGCTCCGGTCGTAGAGCAGCGCGCCATCGATCCACACTTTTTCCGTGTGCGTGTACACGCTGAATGGATCGCCCGACCACAACACGACGTCGGCGTCCTTGCCCGTCTCGATCGACCCGATCTTGCTGTCGAGGTCGAGCGCCCACGCGGGATTGATGGTCATCCATTTCACCGCGTCTTCCTCCGTGATGTTGAGACCGATCGCGCGGCCCGCCGCCATCGCCTTCGCCACTTCCTGGTTCAGCCGCTGCGAGCCCGATGGATCATCGGAGTGGATCATCACCTTGACGCCCGCCTTCCACAGCAGCGCCATGTTGGCGCGCACCGCATCGAGCGCTTCCATCTTGAAGTCGCCCCAGTCGGCCCACACCGCGGCGCCGATGCCTTCCTTCGCCAGCAGATCGGCGATCTTGTACGCTTCGACCGCGTGATGGAACGCGCGTACCTTGTATCCGAATTCGTGCGACATGTCGATTACCTGCGCCATCTCGTCCGCACGGTAGCAGTGCATTTGCGGGAGAATGTTGCCGCGCAGGACTTCGGCGAGTGTCTCGAGTCCCAGATCGCGCGTCGGCGGCTCGCCCTTGCGGGTCTTGAGCCAGGCATCCCACTTGCGGCGATAGGCTTCCGCCTTGATCCACTCGGCGCGATAGCCGGCCATGTTGCCCATGCGCGTTTGCGGCCCGCCGCGATTGCCGTAGACGCGTTTCGGGTTTTCGCCGCACGCCATTTTTAGGCCGTACTTGGCGCCGGGAAATTTCATTCCTTGAACCGTGCGCGCGGGCACGACCTTGAGGATCGCGCTGCGTCCGCCAAAGAGGTTGCCCGATCCCGGCAGCACCTGGAGCGTGGTGACCCCACCGGCGAGGTTGCGCGGAAACTGCGGATCCTGGGGCCAGATCGAATGCTCCGCCCACACGTACGGCGTGACCGGGTTCACGAGCTCGTTGCCATCGCTGTTGGACTCGACCGCCGGCGCAGGATAGACACCCAAATGCGAGTGCACGTCGATGATGCCCGGCGTGACGAACTTGCCCGTGCCGTCGATCACCACCGGCGCTTCGCCGCCTTCGGCCTGCTTGATCGCGGGATCGTCTACGGTCTTGCCCACGGCGGCGATCTTGTTGTCCTTCATGAGCAGCGCGCCGTTCACGATGCGCGGCCCGACGGCAGTGAAGATGGTGACGTTCTCGATCAGCGTCGGCTTGGACGGGAACGGTGTGTACGTGCTCGGATACGGGTCTGCGTTAGGCACCGAGAGGGCGCCGGGCCCGTAGGTGGCTGCGGGCGTCGAGTCACTCGAACTGGCAGTCGTTGGAGCGGCGCGGGCCGGGGTGGGCGCTTGCGTGGCGGGCGCGTGCTTCGCGCATCCAGCCACGGTGATCGCAAGCGCGAGAGCGAGCATGCGCAGTGCTTCGCGTGACCTCCATCCTGTGGGGGGGTGGTGCGTTGTCGGGGGCGGAAGCTATGGGGCGACGCACAAGGTCGCCAGGGTCACCGCGCGGGCAACAACCGCTGCGCGTTCGTTTCCAGCGCCGCGCGCTTGACCCGTTCTGCCAGCGGCAACGCCAGAAACTGATCGACGTTCTTCCGCATGCTCTCCACGCCCGGACTCGGCCAATCCGTCCCCCAGAGCAGCTGCGACTCGAGCTCCTCGATCCGCGGGAAATACTCGAGCAACGAACGCGGCGGAATGCCCGACAGATCGAGCCACACGTGCTTGTGCCGGCGCAGAATGAAGAACGCCTCCTTCATGTACAGCGGCCGGCCGCCGTGCGCCATGATCAATCGCAGATCCGGAAAATCGATCGCCACATCGTCGAGCTCCATCGGGTTCCCATACTTGCTGCGCGCGCCCGGGAAGATGCTCGTGCCCGTGTGCACCAGCACAGGCAGCCCGCGATCTTCACACGTCCTGTAGATGGTCGCGAGCGCATCGAGCCCGCGCGTGTAATCATTGGCCGCGAACGCCTGGTGCGGCGGGTGCAGCTTGAGCACGCGCGTGCCTAACTCGAGCAGCCGCGCCACGCCGCCGGCAGCGTCGCGGGTGGTGACGGGATCCACGCCGCCGTACGGCAGCAGCCGCAATGGATCAGCCTGCGCGTACCGCGCGGCGAAGTCATTCGTGTCGTCGCCGAATCCCATGATGTTGGGACTCGGATAATTCACCATGCCCACCCGCTGGATGCCGTGCTCGTCCATGATCGCGAGCAGCATCCGCGGATCGTCCATCAAGGCGAGCAGAAACTCGACGTGCTGCTCCTTCCCGCGCCGCATCGTGTCCATGACCGCCGGCTTGAGCTGCCGCCACGGCTGGATGTGAATGTGGAAATCGGTGACGACGTACCGCTGGTCGGGCGCGGCGGCGGCGCTCATTTCCCGGTGAACTGCGCGGCGCGCTTCTCCAGAAACGCGCGCACACCTTCCGCGCGGTCGTCGCTCGCGAAGCACAGCTGAAACAGCGCAGTCTCGAGCTTGAGCCCATCGTCCAACGGAAGATTGAGCGCGGCGCGCGTGGCTTCCTTCGCCGCCGCCACGGCCACCGGACTCTTGGACGCGATGGTCTCGGCGAGCGCCAGCGCGCGGTCGAGCAGGGCAGCGGGCTCGAGCACTTCGTCCACCAGGCCTAACCGGAGCGCTTCGTCGGCGCCGATCATCTCGCCGGTCAGAATCATCTTGAGCGCCGCGCCTAACCCGACGATGCGCGGCAGACGCTGCGTGCCGCCGCCCCCGGGAATGATGCCCAGATTCACCTCGGGCTGCCCGAACCGCGCCGACGCGCTGGCGAGGCGAATGTCGCACGACAGCGCGAGCTCCATGCCGCCGCCGAGGCAGTAGCCGTTGACGGCGGCGATCACCGGCGTGGGGCAGCGCTCGACCGCGTCGAAGATCGTCGCGCCCTTCATGACCCGCCACTGTTCGACCGTCGTGCGCCCTTCGAATTCGCCGATGTCGGCGCCGGCCACGAAGGCCTTGTCGCCGGCGCCCGTCACGACGATCGCGCGCACCGCGTCGTTCGCCCGCGCCGCCGCGATCGCCTCGAGAAACGCCGACCGCACCTGGCGGTCGAGCGCATTGCGCTTTTCCGGCCGGTTGATCGTGATCAGCATTGTCCGCCCGCGCACTTCGTGCATCACCACGCCGCCGTCGCTCATGCCGTCTTCTCCCACGTGTAGAACCCCTGGCCCGTCTTTTTGCCTAACTCGCCCCGCGCCACCTTGTCGCGCAGCAGCGCCGGCGGCCGATACGTGTCGTCGCGCAGCGTCTCGTGCAGGTGCTCGGCGATCGCCAGCCGCACGTCGAGCCCCACGATGTCCGTCAGGCGGAGCGGGCCCATGGGATGGTTGTAGCCCAGTTCCATGGCCCGGTCGATGTCGGCGGCCGAGGCGACGCCCTGCTCGAGCATGCGGATCGCTTCGAGCCCCAGGACGACGCCCAACCGGCTGGTCGCGAACCCCGGTGTGTCGCGAACGACGATCGCCTCCTTGCCGACGAGCGATGCGAAGGCGCGCGCTCGCGCCACCGCGTCGGTGCTCGTCGCCTGGCCGCTGACGATCTCGAGCAGCTTCATCACCGGCACGGGATTGAAGAAGTGCATGCCCAACGCGCGCTCCGGATGGCGGAGCGGTGCCGCGATCGCCGAGATCGACAGCGATGACGTGTTGCTGGCCAGCAGCGTGTCGTTCGCCACGACGCGCTCGAGCCGCGCGAACAGCTCCTGCTTGAGCACGATGCGTTCGGGGATGGCCTCGATGACGATGGTCGCGTCGGCGGCGCATTCCTCGGGCGTCGGCGCGGTAGCGAGCCGCACCAGGGCCGCGTCCCGCTCGGCGGCCGTGCACTTGCCCTTTTCGATCGCCTTGTCGAACGCGCGGCCGATCGCCTGCGTGGCGCGCGCCAGCTGCTCGGCGCTGACGTCCGTTAGGAATACGCGGCAGCCGGCGAGGGCGGCGACGTAGGCGATGCCGTGGCCCATCGTGCCCGCGCCGATGACGGCAACGACCGGCATGGTGCGCGTCACGATGACAGCGCCGCCGGCCGCAGGATCTGCTGCAGGAGGGGAAGATGATCCGTACACAGGCCGTCCACGCCTAACGCAGCCAGCGCGGTCGCCCGCTCGGTCCGGTTCACCGTCCAGGCGATCACGCGCCCCCCGGCGCCGTGCACCGCCGCCACGAGCCCGGCATCGATGAGATCCCACCGCGGCCACGCGTCCAGCGCGTCGGCGGCACGCATGGCCGCCGGCACGTCGCCCAGCGCACGGTCGAAGAGGATCCCCCCGCGAATCTCCGGCGCGATCGCACGCGCCCGCCGCACGGCGTCGTGGTCGAAGCTGTGCACCGCGCATCGGTCCGGGGAAGGCGATTTCCGTATCACGTCGATCGCCGCCGCTTCCACGCCCGCGCCCTTGAGCTCGATGAACACGCTGGCGCGCCCGCGCACCGCCGCCAACACCTCGGCAAGCGTCGGGATGAGCGCCATGCCGCGCACCGAAAAGCCCTGCAGCTCATCGAACGTCAAGGCATCGATGCGCTTTCCCGTTAGGCGGCCGATCGGCGCCGCCGCGCGGGGGACCTCGTCGTGGTGCACCACCACCACGCCGTCTTTCGTGGCGTGCACATCGAGCTCGATGCCGTCGGCGCCCAACTCGAGCGCGCGCATGAACGACGGCAG
>DAHUXU010000171.1 GCA_027307005.1 Gemmatimonadota bacterium | reverse complement strand
TATGCCGTCGAGTCCTCTACCTCGACCTCGTAGAGAAGGCCAAGATCGACGATGTCCATGCCGAGCTCGGGATCTTCGACCGTGCGGAGGATGTCGAGCACTTCTTCCTTCGTCGCCACGCGACCAGTGTAGAGGGGACGTACCATCCAGCCGTGCTCCTAGCCGGCGGAAACGTGTTCGTAGAGGTCGTGATCTTCCTCTCTTCGACGGTTCCCGTGATCGGGATGATCTGGTTCGCCTGGTGGTTCCTGCGCGCCGGCAAGCGCTACGACGAGCGCGAGCGGGCGGCCGGTCGCCGCCCGCCCACGTAGCGCCCGCTAGGCCGAGGGCGCGATGTTCTGGTTGATTCGGAGGACGTTGTCCGGGTCGTACTGCGCCTTGATGCGCGCGAGCCGGTCGTAGTTCGCGCCGTACATCCCGCGCACGCGATCGGGCTCGTCCATGTGGAAGTTGACGTATCCGCCCCCCATCGCGTATGGCTTGATCGCGTCGGAGTACGAAACGCACCACTCGCGAAGCGCGCCGGCGTTAGCCGGATCGGGGTCGACGCCCGCGAAGACGCCGCCCCAGATCGCATCCCGGTACGACCAGGCAGTGGCGTCGTTCGCGACGCGAGACGCCGCGCCGTCGATCGCATAGAGGTGCATCGTCGACTTCCACGTCGGCAACGCCGCGCCGTACTCGGCGTGTACGGCGATCGCCTCGTCCGGGATCTCCCGGATGAACTCGCCGCGCCAGTACCACTGATCGCCCGGTGGATAGAGCGCGTCGAAGGCCGTGTTCCAGACCGGCAGCGGCATCGGGGCGATTCCGTCGAGGACCGGCTTGCCGAACGAGCGCGCCTCGCGCAGCGCGTCGGACTCTTCCTCCCCGGCTTGCGTCCACGCGACGCCGCACATCTTGCGCATGTGGAGCTCCTCCGGGAACGGCGGCGCCGGTGGCACCGTCATGAAGGCGAAGAAGCCACCGAGCTCGTCGGGCGCCGCGGGGAGAAAGTCGCGGTACCACGTGAGCAGCTCGGCCGTGTCCTCGAGGTCGTAGAGCACCGGGCCGGCCAGGACGGTCGTGACCGGGTGGCAGCGGAACGAGAAGGACGTCACGACTCCGAAGTTGCCGCCCCCGCCGCGCAGCGCCCAGAAGAGCTCGGGCTCCCGCTCCGAATCGGTCTGGACGACGGTGCCGTCGGCAAGGACGACCGTCGCCGCGAGAAGGTTGTCGATCGTGAGGCCCAGCGCCCGCGTCAGGTGGCCCATGCCGCCGCCGAGCGTGAGACCGCCGACGCCTGTCGTGCCGATGATCCCGACGGGGACGGTGAGCCCGTGCTGGTGCGTCGCCTCGAGCACGTCCTTCAGCAGCGCGCCGCCGCCGACGCGCGCGACCCGTGCACCGGCATCGACTTCGATCGCCTTCATCTGCGAGAGGTCGATGACGAGCCCGCCATCGACCGAGCCGAGCCCACCGCCGTTGTGGCCCCCACCGCGCACCGCGATGGTCAAGCCGTGCTCGATTCCATACCGCAAAGCCGCAGCGACGTCTGACTCGTCCACGCAGTACGCGATTGCCGCAGGACGCTTGTCGATCATCGCGTTGTAGAGCGCGCGTGAATCGTCGTAATCAGGTGCGCCGGCTTCGACCACGCGCCCCTTCACTGCGGACGCAAGGCCCTCAACAGAAACGGCCATCTTCTCCTCCGGTTTGGTGGGCGATCGGTTGGGCCGATGCTACGACGTGCTCGTGCGAAAGTGAACGATGATTCGGCGTGCGATCTAGTAGCCGAGGAGCCGGACTTCCTCGCGCCGCTCGCGCGCGAAGAAGTGGATGCCGTCGACGAAGCGCACCCAG
>DAHUXU010000170.1 GCA_027307005.1 Gemmatimonadota bacterium | reverse complement strand
CCGGCTTTGTCCGCGCCCTGTCCGCCTGTCGCTGTTCTCCGGCTCTGTCCGGCTTTGTCCGCGCCCTGTCCGCCTGTCGCTGTTCTCCGGCCTTGTCCGGCTTTGTCCGCCTTCTGTCCGCTCTAACATGTTTACCGGAATCATCTCCGACATCGGCACCATCGAACGGGTAGCGGACGGCCCCGCGGGCCGCGAGCTGCGCGTGCGCTCGGCGTACGTCGGCCTGTCGGCGGGCGAGAGCATCGCGCTCGACGGCGTGTGCCTAACCGTACGCGAGCATGGCGAGGGTTGGTTCACCGTGGCGGCCGTGGTCACGACTCGCGAGCGCACGGAACTCGGCGCGTGGGGGCCGGGGACGCGCGTCAATCTCGAGCGTGCGCTCCGGGCCGGCGACAGGTTAGGCGGGCATCTCGTGCAAGGACACGTGGACGATACCGGCACCGTCGTGGCTGCGCGCACCGAGGGCGACGCGCGGTTGGTGGACATCCGTCTTCCGCGCGAGCTGGCCGAGCTCGTGGTGCCGCACGGATCGATTGCGCTCGACGGCGTGAGCCTCACCGTGAACGACATGCCGGCGGTCGATGTGGTGCAGGTGTCGCTCATCGAATACACGCTGCGCCATACCACGTTGGGCGATCTCACGCCGGGCCGGCGCGTGCACGTGGAGGCGGACGTGATCGGCAAGTACGTGCAGCGGCTCGTGGCGCCATACCTCGCGGCGGTGCGCTGACCATGCCCTTCGGAACCGTCGAGCAGGCCATCGCCGACATCGCGGCAGGCCGCATGATCATCGTGGCCGACGACGAGGATCGGGAGAACGAAGGCGATCTCATCTGCGCTGCCCAACTGGTGACGCCGGAGATCATCACGTTCATGGCCAAGCGGGCCAGCGGCTTGATCTGCCTCGCGCTCACCGGCGAGCGCTGCGAGCAGCTCGGCCTAACGTTAGTCAGTGAGAACAACATCGACGCCTATCGCACGGCGTACACGCAGAGCATCGACGCCGCGCCGCGATTCGGCGTGACCACCGGCATTTCGGCGCAGGATCGCGCGCGCACCATTCAGGTGGCGGTCGATCCGGCATCGCTGCCCGGCGATCTGCGCTACGGCGGCCACATCCAGCCGCTGCGCGGGCGCGATGGCGGCGTGCTGCAGCGCGTCGGCCATACCGAAGCGGCCATCGATCTGGCGCGGCGCGCCGGGTTGTATCCGGCGGGCGTGATCTGCGAGATCCTGCGCGACGAGGATGGCCAGCCCGCGCGCCGGCCCGAGCTCGAGCAATTCGCCGAGCGGCACGGGCTCACGTTCATCACCGTGGCCGAGGTGGTGGCGCACCGGCTCAAGACCGAGCGGCTGGTACACCGGGTGGCTGAGGCGCGGCTGCCCACGGAGTGGGGCGAGTGGCGCATCAGCGGCTACCGCAACGACGTCGACCAGCACGAACACATCGCGCTCGTGTTCGGCGACGTGCACGACGGCGAGCACGTGCTGGTGCGCATGCACTCCAAGTGCCTAACGGGAGACGTGTTCGGTTCGCTGCGCTGCGACTGCGGCTGGCAGCTCCAGGCCGCCATGCAGATGATCGCCGAGGAAGGCCGGGGCGTGGTGGTGTACCTGGATCAGGAAGGGCGGGGCATCGGACTGCTCAACAAGCTCAAGGCGTACGAGCTGCAGGACGGCGGCGCCGACACCGTGGAAGCGAACGAGCGGCTCGGATTCAAGCCCGACCTGCGCAACTACGGCATCGGCGCGCAGATCCTGCTCGACCTGGGGCTCAAGTCCATCCGGCCGCTCACCAACAACCCGCGCAAGCTCGTCGGGCTCGAGGGCTACGGCCTGACGGTGGACGAGCGCGTCCCGATTCGCGCGCCGGCCACGAGCGAGAATCGCGACTACCTCGAAACCAAGCAGACGAAGCTCGGACACCTGCTCGCGCACTGATGCCCGAATTCGCCGGAACTCCCGTTGGGCAAGGCCGCCGGATCGCGGTCGTGGTCAGCCGGTTCAACGAAGCCATCACCCAGTGTCTGGTCGACGGCGCGATGGACGCGCTGACGCGGCACGGCGTCGCCTACGATGACATCGACGTGGTGTGGGTGCCGGGCGCGTGGGAGCTGCCGGCCGCGGCGCGCGCGCTGCTCGCCTCCGAGCGCTATCACGCGCTGGTTGCGTTGGGCGCGGTGATCCGCGGCGACACGCCGCACTTCGACGTCGTCGCGCGCGAGTCGACGAGCGGCCTCGCCGGCGTCGCCGCCGAATACGACACGCCGGTCACGTTGGGCGTGCTCACGTGCGACACCATGGAGCAAGCGGCGGCGCGCGCCGGGGGCGCGCACGGCAACAAAGGGTGGGACGCCGCGCTCGCCGCGCTGGAGATGGCGGACCTGCTCGACCGGTTGAACGTCGCGGATGAGGGTTGAGACGCGCGCCCGCGCGCGGGCGCACC
>DAHUXU010000169.1 GCA_027307005.1 Gemmatimonadota bacterium | reverse complement strand
TGAGGTTCACGAGAATCCGGAGCGAGTGCACGAAATCGAACTGGCCCACGAGGACGGGCTCCGACCACTCGATCGATGCGCGCACTTCGCGTCCATTCAGCGCGCCGGATACTTGCTGGATCGCCACGCCCACGAGGTCTTCGGCGGCGTTGAGCTCGCGCCTCACCGGGAGCGCGCCGGCGTTGAGGCGAGAGAGCTCGATCAGGTCGGCTACCATGCGGTTGAGGCGGTCGGCTTGTTGCTCGATGACGGCGGCGCGTTCGTCGCCGGTGAAGGCGATGTCGTGCGCGAGCGCCTTGATGGTGGTGAGCGGCGTGCGCAGGTCGTGCGACACAGAGGCGAGGAGGGCGTCCTTGAGCTGGTCCGCCTCGCGGAGCGCCTCGGCGTGCTCGGCTTCGGCGACGAGGCGGACGCGCTCGATGCCTAACGCAGCGTAGTACGAGAGGGCGGCGAGGAAGCGGCGCTGCGGCGGATCGAGCGCGAGGGCGTGCGTGTGCGCGAGGCGGAGCACGCCCACCGTGCGCCCGTGCACGATGAGGGGAACCAGCAGCGCGCGCGCGTTGCCGAGCGCGAGATCGAAGGGGACGTTCTCGTTCGGCGGCCGCGTGGCGCGGAACAGCGACCCGTCTTCGCGCTCGGCGGCCACGCGGCCGTTGGCCGCCACCCAGGAGACGAGCTCGCGCGACGCGCTCGACGCGTCGCCCGGGTCCGACTCGGCGGCGCCCGTCACGCGGACCTCATTGTCGCGCGCGGTGCCGCGCACGAAGATCTCGCACACGGTAACGCCGATGGTATCGCGGATCACGTGCGCGATTGCGCCTAACGCTTCGTCGGCGCGCCCGACGCTGAGGGTCTCAGCGCCTAACAACGACAGCCGGTCGATCTCCTCGGCGCGGCGGCGCGCACCCTCCGCTTCGGCGCGCGCGCGCGCCAGCAGCTGGGTCGCGACGGCGGCGGTGGCGAGAAACGCGATGAGAACCAGCCAGTCCGGGCGCTTGTCGATGGTCAGCGTCTCGTAGGGCGGCTGGAAGAAGAAGTCGATCAGTGCGAACCCGGCGCAGGCGAGGCCGATGCCCACCCCGCGTCCCGCGCTCGCGCTCGCGCCTAACACAACCATCAGATAAATGAGGGCGACGTGGGCCTGGTCGAGATTGTCGCGCAGCAACAGCATGCCGCCGGTGATGGCTGCCAGCACCAGCGTCCAGAACAGCCAGGGCGGCACCCAGCGGCCGGACAGTCGCACGGTCAGCGGGGCATCTCGAATCGATAGCCGACGCCCGGCTCGGTCACGATCAACTGCGGACGCACGGCATCCTGCTCGATCTTGCGGCGGAGATTTGCCACGTGCACGCGCAGGTACTGCTGCGGGTCGCCGAAGGCCCGCCCCCAGACCGCGTTGAAGAGCTGCTGATGCGTCAGCGTGCGGCCGGCCTGCGTCACGAACGTGCGCAAGAGCTCCCACTCGATCGGCGTGAGGTGGATCGACGCCTCACCGCGGCGAAGCGTGCGTGCGTTGAGGTCGACCAGGAGATCGCCGATCGACATCGGTTGCACCTGTGCCGCCAGCTGTGCCGCCTGCGCCCGACGCAAGTTCGCGCGAATGCGCGCCGTGAACTCGATCGTGCTGAACGGTTTCGTGATGTAGTCGTCGGCGCCCGTGTCTAACAGAAGCGCCTTCTCCTGGTCCGAGTGGCGGGCCGAGAGCACGACGATGGGCGCGGTGGACCACTTGCGCAGCTCCTTGCACACGTCGAGCCCCGCGCGATCGGGCAGTCCGAGATCGAGCACGATGAGCGACGGGCGCTCGGTGCTGGCCAGATCGATGCCCTGGCTTCCGGTGGCCGCCTCGAGCACACGGGTGACCTCCGATTGCAGGGCGTTGCTCACGACGCGGCGAATTTGCGGCTCGTCGTCGATCACCAGAACTGTGTCGTCGCGCATGTCTCTCCGGCGGTGGCGGTGCCCAATGCAATTATGTGGTAGTACAGTTCAGTGTAAAGCTACGTGTGGCGACGCTTTTGCCGCGCAACGAGAACTTTGTGACCGAGCGTCGGCGTCCGGCTGCGACGCGTTTCACCGTCGACCGCGTAGGATGACGCCAAGTCGAGGTGAGCACGTGTCTTGCACCCCATTCCGGCCAGTTTGGCCTGGCCGATCGGAGGGGGACATCCGAGGCCGCGGCGGCACACTGGATTCGGGTGCCAGGAGCGCCCGGCGCTTGGTTGCGAGCAGAGGAATTCTTGCGGCTTTCACGTCACGAGCACGGATCGAGGGGTATGGCACTGAGCACATTGGAAGGGATCGAGCTGACGGAAGAGGTACCGCCCGAGGCGGCGAGCGCTCTCACGGCGGACGCGCTGCAGTTCGTGGCGCGGCTGCATCGGCGGTTCAATCCAGTCCGGGAGACGCTGCTCGCGCGACGCGCCGAGCGTCAGGCGGCGCTGGACAAGGGTGAGCAGCCGGGTTTCCTGGCCGAGACGGCCGAGGTCCGCTCCGGAAGCTGGCGCGTCGCGGACGCGCCGGCGCCGTTGCTCGACCGGCGCGTCGAGATCACGGGACCGGTCGAACGAAAGATGATGATCAACGCGCTGAATTCGGGCGCGAAGGTGTTCATGGCGGACTTCG
>DAHUXU010000162.1 GCA_027307005.1 Gemmatimonadota bacterium | reverse complement strand
GCAACATCGAGCTGCCGTTCGAGCAGGGCGCAAATCCATACGTCGACACGCTGATCAACTTCCGTTACTTCTTCGTGCGGAAGACGATGTTCATCAAGTATTCATCGGCGTTCATCATTTTCCCGGGTGGTTTCGGCACGTTAGACGAGTTGTTCGAGGCCTTGACGCTGATCCAGACGGGCAAGATCTATCACTTCCCGGTGGTGATGTTCGGGCGGCACTACTGGGCGGGGTTGGTTCGCTGGCTGCATGCGCGGGTATTGCAGGAACGGAAGATTTCGCCCGGTGACTTGGAACTGATGCTGATCACGGACGACCCGGCGGAAGCGGCGAAGGCGGTGATCGACGCGTACGAGGCGCGATCGGCCGCGGTGCGACCGTGAGCGCTGCATGGCGGCGCGATCCACGTAATCGTTAGGCGGCGGCGATGGCGAAATCGAAGAAGGGCGGCGCGGCGCGCCGCGGTCCGACGGCGGCGGCGCCCAAAGCGGCGCAGAAGCGCGAGGCCGAAGAGCGCGAACGCACGCACACGGCGCACGTGGCCCGCGAGACGAGCCGGTTCCTGCGCGGACAGCGGATCAATCCGCGGCGGATCGATGGCACCGAGAGCGTCGCGCAGCTGATCGACGAGACGTTCCTCGCGTACAACGCGGGACGGTTGCGCGAGGCGGCGCAGCTGTTCGTCGAGAAGATGCTGGAGCGCGACGTGACCGTTGGACTGACGCTCACCGGCGCGCTCACGCCGGCGGGCCTCGGCCTCGCGGCGCTCATTCCGCTCATCGAGGCCGGCTTCGTGGATTGGATCATCTCGACCGGCGCCAATCTGTATCACGATACGCACTACGGCTTGGGCCTGTCGATGCACCGCGGGAACGCGCAGGAGAGCGACGTGGTGCTGCGCGAGGAGGGCGTCGTGCGGATTTACGACATCTTCTTCGACTACGACGTGCTGCTGTCGACCGACGCGTTCTTCCGCCAGATCATGCGGAGCCCGGAGTTCCAGCGGCCGATGTCCAGCGCCGAGTTCCACTGGCTGTGCGGGCGGTACGTCCGGGAGCGCGAAGATGCGTTAGGCATTGGCCAGCGATCGCTCATCTCGGCGGCGCACGCGGCGGACGTCCCGATCTTCACGTCGTCTCCCGGCGACTCCTCGATCGGCATGAACATCGCCGCGCTCGCGCTCGAGGGCAACGCGCTGGTGATCGACCCGAACCTCGACGTGAACGAGACAGCGTCGATCGTCCTGGCCGCCAAGCGGGGCGGCGGCAAGAGCGCGGTGATGATCATGGGTGGCGGCAGCCCCAAGAACTTCATGTTGCAGACGGAGCCACAGATCCAGGAGGTGTTAGGCATCGACGAGAAGGGCCACGACTACTTCCTGCAGGTGACCGACGCACGCCCCGATACCGGCGGTTTGTCGGGCGCGACTCCGGCCGAGGCGGTGAGCTGGGGCAAGATCGACCCCGACCGGCTGCCGGACGCCGTCGTCTGCTACACGGATTCGACGATCGCGCTGCCCTTGCTCACGTCGTACGCGCTGGCCAAACGAACGCCGCGCCGGCTCAAGCGATTGTATGAGCGGCGCGGCGACATGATGGAGGCACTGGTGCGGGAGGCGAACGCCGCCTCGAGGCCCGCGACGGCGCGCCGTTAGGCAGCGCCGGCGCGCCCCCCCCGCGTCAGGAGTTGGACCCGGTGTCCAGCCGCGATGCGTTAGGCGCTTTCGTCGCGGACGCGCGAGACGAGCATGATCCGCGACATCGCGCCGCGAGAGACGTAGTAGGCGACGTCCTCCCGTCCAAGGACCGCACGCGCGATGGCGCGGTTGGACCAGCCTTGCTCGATGCGTCGCTCGATGGCGTCGATCGTCTGCTCGAGCCAGTCGGCTTTGGCGAGCAAGGCCGACACGGGGTCGCGCACGAGGCCGCGGTGCGCATCGAAGTAGCGGCGCGGATGGAGCGATGCGGCGTGGCGCAGGCTGCGCACCAGCTCGCGCGGGCGTTCGTCCGCATGAGCGGCACGCACTTTCACGCCGAGAAAGAGATCGCCGCCGAACATGGTTTCGCGCTCGGCGTCCCAGACGACGTGATGGTCCGCCGCGTGGCCGGGCGTCTGCACGAGACGCAGGGCGTCACTCGCGAATCGCACGATCGGGGTGCGCAATGCCGGCGGATTGCCCCAGATGATGCGCCGGTGCAGTCCCAGGCGCTCTGGACTCCGCAGCGATTCCAACGTGGCGTCGGATGCGCCGATCGGTATCCGCATACGCGCGGCCAATTCGACGTTTCCGCCGTGATCCTCGTGGTGATGGGTAATGAGGATGGCGTCCGGACGCGCTCGCGTCAGATACTGCGCGACCGCTCGAGCGACCAACGGAAAGCCGAGGTCGATCAATACGCCGCGCACCTGGTAGGCGCTGACGTCGTAGCCGATGGACCGACCTGCCAAGCTCGACATGCATACCTGCGTCACGTCGGCGTGTGATTCGATTCGCAGTGTCACTGGAACGTCATTCGCATCGAAGGTTTCACGGGTCAATTTGTGCGGAGCGCTTGCCTCGCTTCAGGGTAGACACCGCCCCGTTCGTCGTCTACTATGAGACATGAGCCTTCTCTCCGGAGCACCAGCGCGTGGATTCGCGCCGGCGTCGCGCGCGCACGTGAGTGCGCGGTCGCGCGTGCGGCGTGGACCGGCGCCGATCGTTTCGTAGAGAGAGGGACCCAGGCACGCTCGCCCGCAATCGCCCGGCCCCCTTTCCGGAGGCCGGGCGCTCCACTTTTGCGCCGTGATGAATCGATGATCGAGGAATTGAAGCAGAAGCTGCAAGGCGAGGTCGACCGGCTG
>DAHUXU010000138.1 GCA_027307005.1 Gemmatimonadota bacterium | reverse complement strand
CTTGCGCGCGATGACGTCGTTGTCGCCGGTGAGAATCTTGACGGTGACGCCGTGGTCGCGGAGCGCCGTGAGCGCCGGCCCGGCGGTTTCCTTGGGCGGGTCGAGGAACCCGATGAAGCCCGCGAGGATGAGCGACGACTCGTCGCCAACGGTGTAGGCGCGCTCCTGCGCCGGGAATTCGCGATAGGCCACGGCGACGACGCGCAATCCGTCTTCGTTGAGCTCGCGCGTGAGGTCGATCGCGCTCTCCACCGCGTCGGCGGTGAGCGGCGTGACGACGTCTTCGTCGCGCACCTGCGAGCAGACGGCGAGAATTTCTTCGGCGGCGCCTTTGCAGATGAGCACGTGCGCGGTCTGCTGTTCCTCGAGCACCACCGACATGCGCTTGCGCGCGAAGTCCCACGGAATCTCGTCGACTTTGCGGAAGTCGCGTTCGACGCGCAGCTCGTCGCGCAGATCCTTGTGCTCGAGCACGGCGCGGTCGAGCAGGCTGCGCAGGCCCGTCTGGTACGTGCTGTTCAGGTAGGCCAGCGCGAGCACCGACTCGTCGTCCTCGCCGACGACGTTCAGGTGCCGCTCGAGAATGATGCGATCCTGCGTGAGCGTGCCGGTCTTGTCGGTACACAGGACATCCATCGCGCCGAAATTCTGAATGGCGTTGAGGCGCTTGACGATGGTCTTGTGGCGCGCCATGACCACCGCGCCCTTGGCGAGGTTCGCGGTGACGATCATCGGCAGCATTTCCGGCGTTAGGCCGACGGCCACGGCGACGCCGAACAGGAACGCCTCGAGCCAATCGCCTTTGGAGACGCCGTTGATCACGAAGACGATCGGCACCATGACGAGCATGAACCGGATGAGCAGCCAGCTCACCTTGTTGACGCCGATGTCGAACGACGTGACCGGGCGGCGGCCGATGAGGCTGCGGGCCATGGCGCCGAAGTAGGTCCGATCGCCGGTCGCCACGACCACGGCGGCGGCGGTGCCGCTGACCACCGACGTGCCGAGGAAGCCGATGTTGCGCAGCTCGCCTAACGTGACGCGGCCGGAGGCGACGTCGACCGGCGCGTCGCCCTTCTCCACCGGCACCGCCTCGCCCGTGAGCGCCGACTGGCTGACGAACAGGTCCTTCGCCGAGAGGAAGCGGACGTCGGCGGGCACCATGTCGCCGGCGGAGAGCGCGATGACGTCGCCGGGCACCAGCTCCTCGATCGGCACTTCGCGCCGACGCGGCCGCGGCGACGGGTCGTCCTCCGATGGCTCGTCGGTGCGCTCGACGGTGGCGCTCGTGCGCACCATCGCCTTGAGGGCGAGCGCGGCGCGGTTCGAGCGGAACTCCTGGACGAAGCGCAGCAGCGCGCTGATCGTGACCATCACCGAGATGACGATCACGGCCTGCACGTCTCCGGTGGCATACGACACGACGCCCAACACGGCGAGCACGCCGATGAACGGATTGATGAACGCGTGGACGAGCTGCACGTACCACGCGGGCGCCTGTTCGTGCGCGATTTCGTTGAGGCCGATCTCGTCGCGGCGCTGATCCGCCGCGGCGGTCGTTAGGCCGTGGCGGGTGGTGGCGAGACGCTCGAGCGCGGCGGTCCAGGCTGCGCCCGCATAGACGAACAGCGCCTGCGCGCGCGGGTCCCCGGCGCCCGCGCCCTGGTCGTTGGGCGTGCGACCGCCCGGGCGCAGACGCAAGAGCTCGAGCGCCTGGTCCGTCCATTGTGTCCCGCGCGCCCCCGGGCGCAGCGACGTCATCGGCATCGCGATCGCGTCCTCCCGTGACAACACGACGGCCCCATCGCCCGGGAGTGAGCGAAGGGGCCGATCGGCGCCAGCCGGGTTCCCGATGTCGGGGAGCCCGAGCTCTCACTCGTTTGAGCTTTGGCACCGCGTCCCGTGAGAGATTCCATCCGGAATCCCAGCCACGTTAGGCAAACCCTTGCTCGGGAGTGCCTGCTCTACCACGGTCGAAGCCTCTCTCGAGACCGCCGGGCAGTGGCTTGTGTGTGACGCGGGAACCTCGCCTACCGAGCTGCATGGCGGCGTGCGGCACGCTTGCGCCGTGCGCCGGCGCGCAGCATAACCCCGGCCCCGAGGGGTGTCAACGGCGCAACGAATCCGATACCAGTTCAGGTTGGATGCCGACGCGGGGCACGTGCCGTAACAGGTGCGAGGTGGTGAGCTTCCTGAGAGCGGATTGAACGGAGAACAGCACGGATCGCTCGGCTGCTCGGCGCCGGCTCTATGAAGCATGGTAGGCATCGATCCGTTGTTTATTGAAAAACAACAAAAACAGCACAGACATGCGAGCAGGTTAGCCGGCGCCGAGCAGCCGA
>DAHUXU010000136.1 GCA_027307005.1 Gemmatimonadota bacterium | reverse complement strand
CATCGTGACCGTGGTCAAAGAGTCGGGGCTGCGCGGCCGCGGCGGCGCCGGATTTCCCACGGGCATGAAGTGGTCCTTCATGAAACCCGGCGACGGCAAACCGCACTACCTGTGCGTGAACGCCGACGAATCCGAGCCGGGCACGTTCAAGGACCGCGAGATCATGCGCTGGACGCCGCACGCGCTCATCGAGGGCGCCGCCATCGGATCGTACGCCATGGGCGCCGAGACGTGCTACATCTACATCCGCGGCGAATTCACCGAGCCGCTCACGGTGATGAACGCCGCGGTGAAAGAGGCGTACGCGGCCGGCATCGTCGGGCCTAACGCCATGGGCACCGGGAAGCGCATCGACGTGCACGTCCACATGGGCGCCGGCGCCTACATCTGCGGCGAAGAAACCGCGCTCATGAATTCGCTGGAGGGCAAGCGCGGCAACCCGCGCATCAAGCCGCCGTTTCCGGCTGTGGCCGGCGTCTTCGGAATGCCCACCACGATCAACAACGTCGAGACGCTCGCGGCGGTGCCGCACATCATGAATCGCGGCGCAGCGTGGTACAAAGGGATGTCGCACTCGAATCCGAAGAGCACCGGCACCAAGCTGTTCTCGGTGTGCGGCAACATCGCCAGGCCGGGCAATTACGAGGTCGAGATGGGATTTCCATTCAAGGATTTCCTGTATGAGATGTGCGGCGGCCCGACGCCCGGCCGGCGATTCAAGGCCATTGTGCCGGGCGGCTCATCGGTGCCCATCCAAACGATGGAAGAGGCTGACGCCACCCTCATGGACTACGAGGGGTTCGTCGCCCAGGGCTCGATGCTCGGCTCCGGGGGCGTGATCGTGTTCGATGATGCGCAGTGCATGGTGAAGCACATCGCACGGTTCGCGCGGTTCTACGCGCACGAAAGCTGTGCGCAGTGCACGCAATGCCGCGAAGGCACCGCCTGGTGCACGCGCATCCTCGAGCGCATCGAGCGCGGCCACGGTACAATGGAAGATCTCGACACGCTCCTGGATCTGTCCGAGCAGATGACGGCCAAAACGATCTGCGTGCTCAGCGACTCGTGCGCCGCACCGATCGTGTCCGGCATCCACAAGTTCCGGAGCGAATTCGAAGCACACATCACCGGCAAACGGTGCCCCATGGGCGCTACGGCGGCAGCCTGATGGCAGACGCACAACAGGTCTCACTCACGATCGAGGGACGGCAGGTCAACGTTCCCGCGGGCACTTCCATACTCGAGGCGGCCAAGACCGTTGGCGTGCTCATCCCGCACTACTGCTACCATCCGGGACTCAGCATCGTCGGCAACTGCCGCATGTGCCAGGTCGAGGTCGAGAAGATGCCGAAGCTCGCGCCGGCGTGCCAGACGGCGGTTGCCGAGGGGCAGGTGGTGCACGTGTACGCCGACCGCGCGCTCACGGCGCGCAAGGCCGTGCTCGAGTTCCTGCTGATCAACCATCCGCTCGACTGTCCCATCTGCGACAAGTCGGGTGAATGCGAGCTGCAGGACTACACGTACCGCGAGGGACGCGCCGTGGGACGCCTGCAGGACCCCAAACGGTTCAATCCGGCAGAAGACTTTGGGGGAGACGTCCAGTATGTGACGAACCGCTGTATTTTATGTACGCGCTGCGTGCGGTTCATGGACGAGGTAGCGCAGGATACGGTGCTCAACGTGAGCGAGCGGGGCGACCGTGCGGTGATCGGCAAGTTCGAGGGCAAGGACCTGACGCACCCGTGGGCCGCGAACATCATCGACCTGTGTCCGGTCGGCGCACTGCTGTCCAAGGACTTCCTCAACAAGTCGCGGGCGTGGGAGCTGGATCGCACGGCGTCGGTCTGTCCGAACTGTACGCAGGGCTGCAACACGATCCTCGAGACGCGGGACAACATGGTGGTGCGGATGCGTCCGCGGTCCAACCTGGACGTGAACCACTACTATCTGTGCGACGAGGGGCGCCTCGACTACCGCTGGATGAACCGGACCGACCGTCTCGAGGCGCCGCTCGTCAGGCGCGGAGACAGATTGGCAGCCACCGCGTGGGACGACGCGCTGCGCGCCGCGGCGCTGCACCTGAACGGCAAGCGCGCATTCGTGCTGGCCAGCCCGATGCTCTCCAACGAATCGCTGTGGGTCTTGTCGCGGATCATGAAGCACGGCGGCGGCGCGGGCGGCTTCCGCGTTAGGCGCGAGCCCGAGGCGCCGCTCCCCGGCGTGCCCGACCTCGCCCGACGCGCCGAGCGCGCCGCGAACGTGCGGGCGGCAGAGCTGTTCGGCTTCGTGAAAAGCGACATGCCGCTCGCCGGCATGCAGGAGGGCGACGTACTCATCGTGGCCGACCACGAGGTGGCCGCCGCCGATGCGCCAGCTCTGGCCAAAGCGAGCGCCGTGATCGTGATCGGCACGACGATGCCCGAGCTCGTGTCGAACGCGATGGTTGCGCTCCCCTCCACCAACGTGGCGGAAGAAGACGGCACCTTCACGAATCTGCGCGGCCGGGTGCAGCAGTATCGACAAGCACGGGCGGCGCCGGGGATGTCGCGTCCCGTGTGGTGGTCCGGCGGCGACCTCCTGGTGTTCCTGGGCGAGCGCGCAGGCTACTACATCGCAAGCGAAGCGTTCGCGGCGCTCGCGGCGCAGCAGCCGGAGTTCGCCGGCATGTCGTACGACTCGCTCGGCTTCAGGGGTCAGGTGCTCGCCGGTCAGCCGGTGGCGGCGGGAGGCGCGGCGCGATGAACACGTACGCCGCGTTGATGCTCTTCCAGCACGCGTACGATCCGCAGGCGCCGGTGCACGGCGCGCCGTGGCTCTGGTTCTCGATCATCAAGATTCTGGTGGTGTTCACCGTCCTCATGGTGACCATCGCCTACCTGACGCTGGCCGAGCGGAAGATCTCGGCGTGGATCCAGGACCGGCACGGGCCTAACCGGGTTGGGCCGCGCGGCCTGGCGCAGCCGCTCGCCGATGGGCTCAAGAACATCATGAAGGAAGAGACCTATCCGTCGGCGGCGTACAGCCCGTTGTTCATCCTCGCGCCGGTGATGTCGTTCATCCCCGCGCTGATCACGTTCGCGGTGATCCCGTTCGCGGCGCCGCTGCCGACGCCGTGGGGACTGGTGGACATGTCGATCGCCGACCTGCCCGTCGGCTTTCTGTACATTCTCGCGATCGCATCGCTGGGCGTGTACGGCATCGTGCTCGCGGGATGGAGCTCCAACAACAAGTACGCACTGTTAGGCGGCCTCCGGTCGAGCGCGCAGATGGTGAGCTACGAGGTGTCGATGGGCCTCGCCGTCGTGGCCGTGCTCCTGTTGTCGGGCAACGTCTCGCTCAGCTCCATCGTCGCGAGCCAGGTGGCCACGGGGTGGTATTTCTTCCCGTTGCTCATTGGCTTTTTCCTGTTCCTCGTCGCCGCGTTCGCCGAGACGAACCGGCTGCCATTCGACTTGCCGGAAGCGGAATCGGAGCTCATCGCCGGCTATCACACCGAGTACAGCTCGATGAAGTTCTCGATGTTCTTCATCGCCGAGTACTCGAACATGACCACGGCCAGCGCGCGGCTCACGACGCTGTTCTTCGGCGGGTGGGCCGTGCCGTTCTGGACCACCGTGGACACGGCGCCGTGGCATTGGTGGAAGACGGTGATCACGCTCGTGTGCTTCATGATCAAAACCGGCTTCTTCCTGTTCCTCTATATGTGGATTCGCTGGACACTGCCGCGGTTCCGCTACGACCAGCTCATGAGCGTCGGCTGGAAGGTGATGCTGCCGATCGCGCTCTGCTACCTGGTGGTCATGGCGGGCGCGATCCTCGCGCTCGATGCTGCCGGCGTCGCGCCGTCGGCCCGGTTCGGCGATTTCGTGCCCACGTATTGGGCGATCCTCGGTGTGCTCAATATCGTGCTGGCCGTGCTCGTGTTCGTCGTGTTGGACCGCGGCCGCCTCGTGAGCCCGGCCTCGGCACGCGTGGGCCCATCCGAGCTCGCCGAGCTGCGAGCGATGGCGACGCGCGGTCCAGCGCCCGCGCAGGGAGACTGACCATGGCCATTCAAGTGAAGGTGCTCGAGCGCCCGATCCGCCAGACGAGCTACGTGCGCGCGATGCTCAAGGGTATGGCGATCACGTTCAAGC
Source organism: Gemmatimonadota bacterium (assembly GCA_027307005.1). Taxonomy (GTDB): domain Bacteria; phylum Gemmatimonadota; class Gemmatimonadetes; order Gemmatimonadales; family Gemmatimonadaceae; genus JADGGM01. The sequence continues at coordinate 13,922 of DAHUXU010000136.1, read as the reverse complement.
ATCTCACGAATCCGCACAAAGTCACGTGGCAGTATCCCGAACAGAAATGGGATCTCTCGCCGCGCTGGCGTGGAACGCATCGGATGCTCACCGACGAGAACGGGAAAGCAAAGTGTGTGGCGTGCGGCCTCTGTCCGCAGATCTGTCCGGCCAACTGCATCAAGCTGGTGCCGGGCGAAGATGAGGAAGGGAACCGCTATCCGCTGGTGTACGAGATCGATGAGTTCCGCTGCATCTTCTGCGGCTACTGCCAGGAAGTCTGCCCGGAAGAAGCGATCCACGTGGGGCGGCACTACGAAAACTCGGAATACAGCCGCGCCGGCTTCGTCTACGATCTCGAGCGCCTGATGGCGCAGACGCATCCGGTGTGCGAGATGTGGGACCCCGCCGACCCGCGAGGCGAGTGATGCCTAACGGGTTCGTCTACGAGTTCCTGTTCTACCTGTTCGGCCTGACCGCCATCGTATCGGCGGCGATCTTCGTGACGCGCCGCAACGCGGTCGCCGCCGCGCTGTGGCTGGTCAACACGATGTTCTGTCTCGCGGCGCTGTACATCATGATGGATGCGCAGTTCGTCGGGGCGATCCAGGTGCTGGTGTATGCGGGCGCCATCATGGTGGTATTCCTTTTCGTCGTGATGCTGCTCAACCTCGGCTTGCCGCCGAGCGTCGCCGACATCAAGAGCAAGGGCGCGCGGATCATCGCGCTGGTGGCGGGACTCGCCATGCTTGCCGAACTTCTGGTGTTGGCGCGACAGAAGCTGCCCGCGGAGCTGCCGTGGCTGCCGCGGGAGACGAGCGTGACGACGCCCATCACCGAGCCGCTCTTCCGCACATACCTCCTGCCGTTCGAGATCACGAGTGTGCTGCTCCTGGTGGCGATCGTCGGCGCCGTAGTCCTCGCCAAGCGCCGGAGTTAGTCATGGTTCCCGAAGCCCTGTTCTTCTCGGCGATTCTCTTCGTGATCGGCGTCGTGGGCGTGCTCACGCGTCGCAACGCGATCATCATTTTCATGTGCGTCGAGCTCATGCTCAACGCCGTGAATCTGTCGTTCATCGGGTTTTCGCGGCTGTACGGAGCGAGCGGTCAGGTGTTCGTGATTTTCGTCATGAGCGTCGCCGCCGCTGAAGCAGCCGTTGGCTTGGCCATCATCATCGCGATCTTCCGCCACCACGAGACGGTGGACCTCAAGAACATCAATCTGCTCAAAGGGTGGTGCTCCAACTGCCCGTGGCCCAACCGGGTGGAGTGCATCCGCTTGCCGGCTCCATCGCCGAGCTGGTGTGGCTGCTGCCGATATTGCCGTTGATCGGTTTCGTGATCAACGGCGCCATCTCGTTGTTCACGTCGTTTCACGCGGGGCCGGCGGATCCATCGGCCGCGCACGGCGAGCACGACGTCGCGCACGCCGGCCACGAGGCACCCGACACGCACGATGAGCACGCGGCGCCCAAGCGCGCCCCGCTGCACGCCATCGTGACGATCGTCGGGCCGCTCGTGCTGCTCCTCGCCTTTGGGCTGGGGGTCGCGATTTTCGTCGCGATGCCGTCGCACATGGCGACGCCGTTTGTCAAGACGTTCTTCGCCTGGATGCCGGTGGGCACCGACCTGCCGATCCATTGGGCATTCCAGGTAGACCAATTGTCGGTGATGATGGTGCTGTTCGTCACCGGCGTGAGCGCGCTGATTCACATCTTCAGCGTCGGCTACATGGGCGACGATCCGGGATACGCGCGCTACTTCGCGTTCCTGAATCTGTTCGTCGCGTTCATGCTCGTGCTCGTGTTGGGCGCGAGCTATCCGGTGATGTTCGTCGGGTGGGAAGGCGTGGGCCTGGTGTCGTACCTGCTGATCGGATTCTGGTTCAACGACAAGGCGAACGCCGATGCGGGCACGAAGGCCTTCATCGTGAACCGCATCGGCGACTTCGGATTCCTGATCGCGATGTTCCTGATCTGGTCGAACGTGGGCACGCTCGACTTCTCCGGCGTGGCCGCGGGCGTCGGTTCCCTGCCGGCGGGTGGGCCGTTGCTCACGACCATCTGTCTTTTCATGTTGCTGGCCTGCACGGGCAAGAGCGCGCAGATCCCGTTGTACGTCTGGCTCCCCGACGCGATGGCCGGTCCGACGCCGGTGTCGGCGCTCATTCACGCGGCGACGATGGTGACCGCCGGCGTGTATCTCGTGGCCCGGAGCTCGTTCCTCTTCTCGCTGTCGCCCGTCGCGTGCCTAACGGTAGCGGTGATCGGCGCGGTGACGGCGCTGTTCGCGGCGACGATCGGCCTCAAGCAGTGGGACATCAAGAAGCTCCTGGCGTATTCGACGGTCTCGAAGATCGGCTACATGTTCATCGGCGTCGGGGTGGGGGCGTACGTGGCCGGTCTGTTTCACGTCATCACGCACTCGTTCTTCAAGGCGCTGCTGTTCCTCGGCGCCGGTTCGGTGATTTTCGGGATGCATGCGGCGTATCACCACACGCACAGTACCGAAGACGCGCAGGACATGCGCAACATGGGCGGGCTGCGCGCCTACATGCCGCTGACGTTCGTGATGATGTGGATCGCGACGCTCGCGATCTCCGGCATTCCCATCTTCGCCGGATTTTTCTCCAAGGACGAGATCCTGGGCTCGGTGATCGCGCGGGCGGCCGACAGCACGCTCGCCGATGTCCACTGGTTAGGCATTCCGGGCAGCGCCGTGCTGTACGCGGTGTACGTGCTCGCGCTCGCCGGCGCGTTCCTGACCGCGCTGTACATGACCCGCATGATGCTCTACACCTTCCACGGGCCGAACCGGACCGGCGTCGAGGAGCAGGCGCACCTGCACGAGGCGCCGCCGCTGCTCACGTTCCCCGTGGTCGTGCTCGGTGTGTTGAGCGTGTTGGGCGGCATCATCAATCTCCCGGCGTTCCTGCACCTGCCCGCGGGTTGGACGGGCGCGCTGGATCAGTGGCTGGCGCCGGTGGTCGGCGATGCGACGCTCCACGTGACGCACGGGGTCGCGGCCGAAACGCCGCACGAGGTCGCGCTCGTCGGGCTGGCCATCGTGGTCGCGATCGCCGGTATCGTCACCGCCTTCGTGAAGCTCAAGCCGGCCGCGCTCGTGCCCAAGCGCGACGCCCAGCCCGCGACGGGATTCGAGCGGGTGCTCGAGAACAAATACTACGTGGACGAGCTGTACGATCGCACGGTCGTCACGCCGGTGGTCGCGGTGTCGCGCTCGTTCCTGTGGAAGGGCATCGACGCCGGTCTCATCGATGGGGTCCTGGTGAACGGCAGTGCGTGGTTCATGCGCGGGCTCGCGCGCAGCGGCTCGTGGCTGCAAACGGGCCAGGTGGGTGCGTACGCCTGGGCGATCGTCATTGGGGTGCTCGCGGTGCTGGGCGCCTTCACTCTCCGCTGATCCATGCGCGAATTCCTCGCCTCCATTCACTACGGCGCCTGGGTTCTGCCGGCGCTGCTGCTGATTCCGCTGGCCGGCGCGCTGATCATCGTGCTGCAGTCGGCCTTTTCGCGCGACGACAGTTCGCTCGCCGCGGCGCCCTCGGCGCGGTGGATCGCGCTGATCACGTTCCTCCTCGAGTTCGCCGTCTCGTTAGGCATGTGGTGGGCATTCGACCCGGGCACCGTCGCATGGCAGTTCCGCGTCACGCATTGGTGGATCCCGGCCTGGGGCGCCAGCTTCGACGTCGGGGTCGACGGCATCTCCCTCTTCATGGTGCTGCTCACCACGTTCCTCATGCCGCTGTCCGTGTTGGGCGGGTGGACGAGCGTGCGCGAGAAGGTGCGCAGCTACTACGCGCTGCTGCTCATCCTGACCACCGGCATGATCGGCGTATTTCTCGCGCTCGACCTCCTGTTCTTCTACGTGATGTGGGAGGTCATGCTCATTCCGATGTACTTCATCATCGGCATCTGGGGCGGCGAGCGGCGCATCTATGCCAGCATCAAGTTTTTCATTTACACGTTCCTCGGATCGCTGCTCATGCTGGTCGCGATCCTGTATCTGTGGCTGCACTCGGTCGACACCGTCACACTGAGCAACAGCTTCAGCTACGACACGATCATGCAGCACGCGGCGTTCACATCGCGCGCGGCGCTCTGGCTCTTCGGCGCGTTCTTCCTCGCGTTCGCGGTGAAGGTGCCGATGTTCCCGTTCCACACGTGGCTGCCCGATGCACATACCGAGGCGCCCACGGCCGGATCGGTGATCCTCGCCGGCATCATGCTCAAGATGGGGACGTACGGATTCCTGCGCTTCGCGCTCCCGCTGTTCCCTGGGGCGGCGCTCACGCCGTGGGTCCGCGACACGATCCTCACGCTCGCGGTCATCGGCATCATTTACGGCGCGCTCGTGGCGATGGTCCAGCCGGACTTCAAGCGACTCGTCGCCTATTCGTCGGTGAGCCACCTCGGCTTCGTCATGTTAGGCATCTATGCGCTGACGCTGCAGAGCGTGCAGGGCGCGCTCATGGTGATGATCAACCACGGCATCTCCACCGGCGCCCTGTTCCTCCTCATCGGCATGATCTACGAGCGGAAGCATACGCGTCTCATCGACGCGTACGGCGGCATCGCGCGCGTGGTGCCGATGTTCGCCGTCGTGCTGACGCTCGTGTCGCTGAGCAGCATCGGACTCCCCGGCACGAACGGATTCGTGGGCGAATTCCTGGTGCTCGTCGGCTCGTTCAAGACGCATCCGTGGTTCACGCTGTTCGCCACGAGCGGCGTCATCTTCGCCGCGTGCTATCTGCTGTGGGCGATTCAGCGCATTCTGTTCAACAAGCTGGACAAGCCGGAGAACGCGCTGCTGCGGGATCTCAATGCGCGCGAATTGGTGATCGTCGCCGTGGTCACCGTTGCAATTCTCTGGATCGGCATTTATCCGGCCCCGGTCCTTCGCCGCATGGAGCGCTCGGCGCAGAACTTCGTGCAGGTCGTGACGTCGAGCCCCGGAGCGCGACTCGCGAGCGCGCCTGAGACCGGAGGCTCGCGATGATGTCCTTCGATCTCTCGATTCCTGGCCAGCTGAGCCTCGCACTGCTGCCGGAGCTGGTGCTGGCCGTCGGCGCCATGCTGCTCCTGCTCATCGCGGCGTGGGGCAGGGAATCGGATGCCCGCGCTCGCACCGTCGGGATGCTCGCGATCGTGCTCAGCCTCATCACGATGGCGATCATCGTCTGGATGTGGCTCTCCGGCGCCAAGGCCACGCCGGGCATCATCGCGGTGGACAGCTTCCGTTGGGCCACCGATCTCGTGATCCTGATCGCGACCATCATCACCATCGCGTTAGGCCTCGACTACGCGCGCGTCGAGCAATTGGTCTCGGCCGAGACGTACGTGCTGGTGCTGCTGGCGTCGGCGGGCATGATGTTGCTCACGTCGGCGCGCGACCTGATCATGGTGTTCCTCGGCATCGAGCTCATGTCGATCGCCGTGTACATCCTGGCCGGCGTCAACCGCCGCAGCGCCAAAGCGGCCGAGGCGTCGCTCAAGTATTTTCTGTTAGGCGCGTTCTCCACCGGTTTCCTGCTCTACGGGATCGCGCTCATTTACGGGGCCACCGGAAGCACCGATCTGGCGACGATCGGCACCAAGGTCACCGGTGCCACGATTGGCAGCCAGCCGATGCTGCTCGCCGGCATCGCACTCCTCCTCGTCGGGTTCGCGTTCAAGGTGGCCGCCGTCCCGTTCCACATGTGGACGCCCGACGTCTACGAGGGTGCGCCGACGCCGATCACGGCGTACATGGCGGCCGCAGTGAAGGCCGCTGCCTTCGCCGCGCTGTTCCGCGTATGGCGCGAAGCGTTTCCCGGCGCACTCGGGTCGTGGCACCTGGCGCTCTGGTGGCTCGCCGCGCTCACGATGGTGGTCGGCAACATCATCGCACTCGTGCAGAAGAACATCAAGCGGATGCTCGCGTACTCGAGCATTGCGCACGCGGGATATCTGCTGGTCGCGGTCGTTGCCAACAATCAGCTCGGCTCGGCGGCGTTTCTGTTCTACGTTCTCGCGTATACGCTGGCGACCATGGGCGCCTTCGGTGTCGTCATTGCCGTGGGCGAGCCGGGCGAGCGCCATCAGCAGCTGAGCGACTTCGCGGGACTCTGGACGGTGCGCCCCTGGTTGGCGGCAGCGATGGCGGTGTTCATGCTGGCGCTCCTCGGCTTCCCGATCGCGGGCGGCATGGGATTCTTTGCCAAGTGGTACGTGCTGCAGGCGGCGCTCGACGCGACGCACCCCGAAACGGGACTGGCCGTCCTGCTCGTGCTCACGAGCGTGCTGTCGGCGGGCTATTACCTGGCAGTCGTGATGGCGATGTTCATGCGGCCGCGATCGGCAGATGCTCCCGCGTTGCGGCCGGTGCGCACTCCGACGTTCCTCGTCGTGTACGCGTCGGCCATCATATTGCTGTTTTTCGGCATATTTCCCGGAGGGTTCACGGGTCTTGCCCGCAACAGCGTACCGACGATCACCGCAAGCGCGCCGTCCGCGTCACCGCCGACAGCGGTAGCAGGCCGGTGATCCATGCGAGGCCGCCACGCGGCCTCGCGTCGTTTCGAGGGCGGGCGGCAGCACGGTTGGGCACGAGGGAGGAGGCACAGTGGGATTCAGTCAGCAGATCTTCCGGCAGTACGACGTGCGCGGCGTGGTCGGCGACGACCTCACCGGGCAGACGGCGCATGCGTTAGGCCGAGCGTACGCCGCCTATCTGTCCCAGCACCAGATTCACGGACCCATCGCCGTCGGACGGGACAATCGGCCGAGCGGCGGCATGCTGCGCGAATCGCTGGTGCGCGCGCTGACCGAGTCGGGACTCGATGTGCTGGACATCGGCGTGGTGCCCACGCCGCTCCTCTACTGGAGTCTGTACAATCTGCCCGTCGCCGGCGGCATCCAGATCACGGGGTCGCACAATCCGCCGGAGTACAACGGATTCAAGCTGTGCGTCGGCAAGACCTCGCTGCACGGCGAAGAAATCCAGGAGCTGTATCGTCTCGTCGTCGACGGACGCTTCCCGGCGGGGAAGGGCGAGGTGCAGTCGGTTCCGGTCATCGACAGGTACGTGCACGACATCGCCACACGCGTCGGCAAGATCTCGCGCCCGCTGCGCGTCGTCATCGACTGCGGCAACGGAGTCGGCTCGTTAGTCGCGCCGCAGTTGTTTGACAAGTTGGGCGTCAAGTGGACCGGGCTCTTCTGCGAGAGCGACGGCCGCTTCCCGAATCATCATCCGGATCCGACGGTGGTCGCGAACGTGCAGGATCTCATCGGCGCGGTGACGCGGACGTCAGCCGACCTCGGCATCGCGTTCGACGGCGACGCCGATCGCATTGGGGTGGTGGATGGACGCGGAGACATCGTGTGGGGCGACTACATTCTCATCGTCTATGCGCGTGACGTGCTCGCGCGGACGGGGAGGGGGCAGTCCATCATCTTCGACGTGAAGTGCTCGCAGGCGCTCAGCGATGAGATCACGCGCGCCGGCGGAACGCCGGTGATGTGGAAGACCGGTCACTCGCTGATCAAAGACAAGATGAAGGAGCTGCGGGCGCCCTTGGCCGGCGAGATGTCGGGTCACATGTTCTTCACCGAAGGCTTCTACGGCCATGACGATGCGCTCTACGGCGCGGCGCGACTGTTGCGCATCATCGCCGACTCGGGACGCAGCATCACCGAGTTGTTGTCGGACGCCCCGCGCTACGTCTCGACCCCGGAGCTCCGCGTGGATGTGCCGGAGGAGCGCAAGTTCGCGATCGTCGATGCGGCGGTGCGCCATTTCCGGCGGACGCACGACGTGATCGATGTCGACGGTGCGCGCGTGCTCTTCGGCGACGGCTGGGGGCTCATCCGCGCGTCGAACACCCAGCCGGTGCTCGTGATGCGCGTCGAGGCCCGGACGCCGGAGCGGGTCAGCGCGATCCGCGCCGAGCTCGACGACTTTCTGCGCGGGCAGGGCGTCCCCGCCTAACGTGACTCCGCGACGGTGGGCCGTGCTCGCCGTAGCGGCGGTCGCGTTGTTCCTCATCCTGGGACGCGCGATCACCGGCGTCATCGCCGACTATCAATGGTACGCGGCGCTCGGCGCCGGAGCCGTGTGGCGGACGCGGACGCTGACCAATCTGGGGCTGCGCCTGACGTCGGGCGTCCTGGCAGCGGCCTTCGTGTTCGCCAACCTCTACGGCGTCCGCCACAGCGTGGTCTCGCTCGTACTCCCGCGACGCGTGGCCAACATCGAGATCGGTGAAGAGATTCCGGGCACGTACCTCGTGGCGGCCGCGGCGATTCTCGCCATCTTGTTAGGCGCGCTGCTCACGCTGCCATCGAGTACCTGGATGTCGTGGGTGCTCGCGCACCACGGCATTCCGTTCAACGAAAGCGATCCCTACTTCGAGGCCGATCTCGGCTTCTACGTCTACTGGCTGCCCTTCGAGTCGGCGGTCTATCTCTGGGCGCTGATCGCCGTGATGGTCGTGACTGCGGTCGTGATCTTCCTCTACGCCCTGACGCCGAGCCTGCGCTGGGAGCGCGGGTCGTTGTACGTGTCGCACTACGTGCGGCGCCACCTGGTCGTGCTGTGTTGTCTCCTGCTGCTTCTGATGGCGTGGCGCTACCGGCTGGAGGCATATCGCGTGCTGTTCTCCGGCTCCGGCCCCGATGGGCTCTTCTCGTTCACGGATCATCGCGCGGGAATTCCGGTGAGCCTGTGGATGTCGATCGCGACGGTCGCCGCCGCCTTCGTCGTGTTGTTTTTCGGATGGACCGGGCAGCTGCGGGTCGCGGTGTCGACGTTAGGCGTGCTGCTCGTGGTCGCGTTCGGCGCGCGCGAGATCGCGCCCGTCATCGCGCGCCATTTCGCGCCCGTCGCCGATGCGGCTCTGCGCGAGCGACCATATCGGCAGGTGCGCGTCGACTACACGCGCCGCGCGTACGCGCTCGATCGCATCGAGCGATCCGACTCACTGGTTTTTCCATCGGCAGACGACGTCGCCGGCACGGTACCGGTGTGGGACCCGCTGCCGCTCGAGCAGTCGCTCGAGCGCGGCCACGATGTCGAGGGGATCGCCCACGGCGTGGGGTGGTCCGCCACGCCGCTCGGACTCACGGCCGTGGTGGTGACGGGACCGAGCCAGGAGGGCGAGCTGCTCGACGCCGCGGGCTCGTCCGCCGCGCCCCGCGAAGTCTCGTGGAGCGCGACGCGCGTGCGTGCGAGCCTCGCCGACGACAACGGCGATCCGGTGCTCGGTGCGCCCGGCGCGTCGAGCGCGTCGCGACCGCTGCCGCCGGTGCTGGTGTACGATTCGGTGCCCGGCTACGCGCTCGTCCTCGACAGCACGGGCAACATCGCCGCACCGCGGTTGAACAACGGCTTCGATCGCATCGTGCAGGCGTGGAGCCAGCAGAATCTGCGCCTGCTGTCGCTCGATCGCCCGGGCGTGCGCGTGCTCACCCGCCGGAGCGTGCAGGATCGGATCGACGCGGTGGCGCCGTTTTTCCTGCAGGGGACATCGGTGCTCCCCGTGGTGGCCGACGACTCGCTCTACTGGACCGTGGCCCTGTACGACGCGAGCGCGGATTATCCGCTCAGCAAGCGGGTCACGGTGGGCGACGATGAGTACGGTCTCGTTAGGCACGCGGCCACGGCCATCGTGAACGCGCACACCGGCCGCGTGGCGCTCCTCGCCGACGTCGCCGTTGGGCCGATCGCGCAGACGTGGATGCGCGAATTTCCGTCGCTGTTCACGTCGCCCGACCGCATGTCGGCCGCGCTGCTCGCGGCGCTGCCGCCCCCGGTGGATGGCGTGCGCATCCAGGCCGATCTGCTGGCGCGGTTCGGCTTGAGCGGCGACTCGAGTTGGATGGGGCATCTGCCGTGGAACGGCGGCGCGGATTCCGTGCTGCGCGACGGCAGCGCGCTGCTCTTCGCCACGGGCCGCGGGCGCCTCGGTTGCAGCCAGGCCGTGCTCGATTCCACGGACCGGCTCGCGGGCGCCGTGCTCGGCACCGGTGGCCGCAATTCGTCGGTGTACTGGATTCCGCTCCAGCCGCACGGGCCGCGATGGAATTCGGCCCTCGATGAGATGCGACGAGCGCTCGACAGCACGGCGACGGTTCCGCGCGATGCGCGCATCCGGTTCGGCGAGGTGCGTGTGGTGCCGCTGGCGCACGGCCTGGCGCTGGTGCAGCCGGCCTATGTGTGGAAGGCCGACGTGCCGCCGACGGTCGCGCGCGTGGCGGTGTCGCGCGATACGCTGGTGACCACGGGCCATACCCTGGGCGAAGCGTTAGGAGTGGCGGCCGTGGCGGCGCCGGACACGGTCCCGATCGCGCCCGGCGATTTCCGCGCGCGGGTCCACGAGCTGTACGACCGGATGCACGCGGCGCTGCAGCGCGGCGACTGGGTGACGTTCGGCCGCGCCTACGACGCGTTGGGCCAACTCCTGCTCAAGCCCGCGCCGTGACGCCGGAGCAGGCCGTCACACCGGGCGTCGCGGTCATCGCGTTAGGCGGCAACGCGCTGGCGCCGGCGGGCGAGCGCTCGACCATCCACGACCAGTTCCGCCACACACGCGAGAGCCTCGGCGCCATCGTCGATCTGGCGCTCGACGGGTGGAATCTGTGCGTCGTGCACGGCAACGGCCCGCAGGTCGGCGACGAGCTGATGCGCAACGAAGCGGCGCGCGCGGAGATCGCCCCGCTTCCGTTAGGCGTCCTCGTCGCCGCGACCGCGGGCTGGATCGGCTACATGATCCAGCAGTCGCTGGAAAACGCGCTCCGCCGCGCCGGCGCCGACCGCGCGGTGGCCACCGTGATCACCCAGGTCCAGGTCGCGCCCGACGACCCGGCGCTCACCACGCCCACCAAGTTCATCGGCCACGCGCTCGACGAGGCACGCGCAGGACGCCTCGCCCGTGCCGGCGTCGATGTCAAGCAGGACGCGCGCGGACGCTGGCGCCGCGTCGTGGGCAGTCCACAGCCGCTCGCGATTCACGAGATCGGTGTCATCGCCCGGCTGGTCGAGTCCGGCACCATTGTCGTCGCGTGCGGCGGCGGCGGCGCACCCATGTATCAGGACCGCGTGCTCGGATGGGAAGGCGTCGATGCGGTGATCGACAAGGATCTCGCCGCCGCCGTGCTCGCGCGCGATCTCGGCGCCAGTTTGTTGCTCATCCTAACGGACGTCGACGCCGTCTACGCGGACTTCGGCACGCCGGCGCAGCGCGCGCTGCGCAAGCTGTCGATTGCCGAAGCCGACGCGCTCGATCTCGCCGGCGCGTTCGGCGAAGGCAGCATGGCGCCCAAGGTGCGCGCCGCGATGGATTTCGTGCGACGAACCGGAGGGCGCGCTATCATTACGGAGCTCAGTCGCGGACGCGAAGCGGTACGCGGTGAGGCAGGAACGACGATCACATTGGAGAGTCCGTGAACATTCACGAATACCAGGCCAAAGACATTTTCCGCCGGTACGGAATTCCCGTTCCGCCCGGCGATGTGGCAACGACACCCGATGAGGCCGAGCGCATTGCGCGCGCATATGGCACCGGCGTCGTCGTGAAAGCGCAGGTGCACACCGGTGGACGCGGCAAAGCGGGCGGCGTGAAGCTCGCGAAGACGCCTGCCGATGCACGCGCCGCGGCGCAGCAGATCATCGGCATGCAGATCAAGGGACTCACGGTGCCCAAGGTGCTGGTCACCCCGGCCGCCGACATCGCGAGTGAAGCCTACGCCGGCGTGATCGTGGATCGCGGATCGAAGCGCGCGGTGTTCATGGTGAGTCCCGCCGGCGGCATCGAGATCGACGAAGTTGCCGCCACGATGCCCGACAAGATCATGCAGCTTGCCGTGGATCCCCGGTACGGACTGCTGCCGTTCGAAGCGACGCGGCTCGGTTTCTTCCTCTACAAGAATGGGAAGCTGGCGCGCGACGCATCGAAGATTCTGCGCCAGCTGTGGCAGGCGTTCACCGGAAGCGGGGGATCGTTGGCCGAGATCAATCCGTTAGCTGTGACCACGGGCGGCGACTTGCTCGCGCTCGATGCGAAGATGGTGATCGACGACAACGAGCTCGATCGGCGTCCCGACATCGCGGCGCTGCGCGACGAAACCGCCGAGAATCCCAGCGAGCTCGCGGCGCGGCGCGCGAACCTCACGTTCATCAAGTTGGATGGCAACGTGGGCTGCGTCGTGAACGGCGCCGGACTCGCCATGGCGACGATGGATCTGGTCAAATACTACGGCGGCGAACCGGCGAACTTCCTCGACATCGGCGGGTCGTCCAATCCCGAAAAAGTGATCAACGCGCTCAGGATCATCACGCGCGATCCGAACGTGAAAGCGATCCTGTTCAACATCTTCGGCGGCATCACACGCACGGACGACGTGGCGAACGGCATCGTCGCCGCGACGCGCGATGCGCCGCTCAACGTGCCGATGGTGATTCGCCTAACGGGCACCAACGAGGAAATCGCCGTGCAGATCCTGCAGGAGCATGGGTTCAGCGCGATGACCGACATGGACGAGGCCGTGCAGAAAGCCGTACGGTTGGCGACGGGAGGGAAGGCGGCGTGAGCATTTTCATCGATCGAAACACGAAGCTGGTGGTGCAGGGCATCACCGGCCGCGACGGGTCATTCCACGCGAAGCAGATGCTCGAGTACGGCACCTGCGTCGTGGCCGGCGTGACGCCGGGCAAGGGCGGCCAAACGTTCGAGAACAAGGTGCCGGTGTTCGACACGGTGGCCGATGCCGTCGCCGCCACTGGCGCGAACACGTCGGTGATCTACGTGCCGCCGCCGTTCGCCGCCGACGCCATGATGGAAGCCGCCGATTCCGGCATCTCGCTCATCGTCTGCATCACCGAGGGCGTGCCGGTGCTGGACATGACGCGGGTCTATCCGTACGTGCAGGATCGCAAGGCGCGACTGATCGGGCCTAACTGTCCCGGGCTGATCACGCCCGGCATGAGCAAGGTCGGCATCATCCCGGGGCGCATCTGCACGCCGGGGAACGTCGGCGTCGTGAGCCGGTCGGGCACGCTCACCTACGAAGTCGTGTACCAACTCACGCGCGCGGGCATCGGGCAGAGCACGTGCGTCGGCATCGGCGGCGATCCGATCAACGGGACGAGCTTCATCGACTGCCTCGAGGCGTTCGAGGCGGATCCCGACACGAAAGCCGTCGCAATGATGGGTGAGATCGGCGGCACCGACGAGCAGCAGGCGGCGGAGTTCGTGCGTGCGCACATGTCCAAACCCGTGGTCGGATTCATCGCGGGACAGACGGCGCCGCCGGGACGTCGCATGGGACACGCCGGCGCAATCATTTCCGGCTCGGCAGGAACGGCAGCGGAGAAGGTGGAGGCATTCAAGTCCGCGGGAATGGGCGTGGCCCAACGGCCCGTGGACTTCGTTCCGCTGCTCAAAGAACGGTTGTGAAGCTTTCGGATCTCGTCCGCGTCGAGCGCGTGGTGACTCCTCTCGATGCGACAACGCTCGAGGCGGCGGCGTTGGTGCTGGTCGAGCGCATCACCGGCGCTGGCGTGGTCGACGATCCGGCAAAGCTGCGCAGTCGCGTCGAGGAAGGGCGCGGCGAAGACATCGTGATGCTCGGTGATCGCGCGTTCCTTACGCACTACCGCACCGATGCCGTGCTGGAACTCGTCGTCGCCGTTGGCGTCGCTGCGTCGCCGATTCCGCGCGACGCGCAGGACGTCGAGTCGCAGCAGGCCCGGCTGATCGTGCTCATCGTCGCGCCGCCGCGCCAGGCCGCGCGTTATCTCCAAGTGCTCGGCGCGTTCTCGCGGCTGTTGTCGCGGCCCGACGTGGTCGAAGCGTGGCTCGCCGCCCAGACGCCCGCGGAGATCGCCGGCCTCGCTGCGTTAGGCGAGATCGAAATCACGCCGCACCTCGCGGTGCGTGATGTG